>JAJDNY010000171.1 GCA_022340425.1 Desulfobacteraceae bacterium
CCCCCGGTGGCGGTGGCCGGCGAGGTCCTGGTGCGGGAGAACCTGGCCGGGGTGGGGGCCGTCATGGCGCTCATGGACCGCCGGGCGCGAGCCAGGGTGCGGGCCCTGGCCCGGAGCATCACGGTCGTCGAACTGGCGCACGAGCCGGATTTCCAGGCCCGTTTCGTGCGAGCCACCCAGTTCCCGCCCCTGGATGCCAGCGGGTGGCCGGTGACCGCAACCCCGTGACACGGCGCCGCCACCAGGCGGCTGACGGGAGACCGCCGCATGCCGGTATTGGATCAGATGCCCGTCCAGATCGACCCCGTCGCTCTGCTGCGCGCCCTCAACCGCGGCCGGGTGCCGGCCCCGCTGCGGGCGGCGGCCGAACAGGCCGCGGCGCGGGCGGAGAACCTGATCACAGCCGCGGCGCTCTGGGAATGGTTCACGTTGCGCGCCGTGGCGTCTCCCACGGTCTTCGTGGCCCGCGACCCGGTTTCAGATCCGGTGCGCCTGGAAATCGGCCCGAACGCGGATCTGCTGGCCGCCGCGCGCCGCGTGCTGATCGGCGTGCTGACCATCGGCGGGCGCCTGGACGCGGAGGCCCGGCGGCTGCAGCGGGCCGGTGAGCCTTTGGGGGCCTACTTGCTGGACAGCGCCGGGGTGGTCGGCTTGGGCCGGGTGGGCGACCGGCTGCGGGAACTGGCCGAGAGGGCGGCGGCGGAATGCGGCTGGGGTGTGGGGGCGTCCCTCAGCCCCGGCTCCCTGGCGGGCTGGCCGCTCACCGGCCAGCGCGATCTCTGCGCCCTGCTGCCCCTGGAGCGCATCGGGGTGCGCCTCAACGCGGCGGGTATCCTCGTTCCTTTCAAATCCGTGACCAGCGTCATCGGGATCGGCCCGGGCTACACCGGCCGGCGGGTGGGCTCGGTCTGCCACCTGTGCAGCCGCGCTGCGGCCTGCTGGCGCCGGCGGGACGACCCCGCCGCCCGAAGGGAGCCCCCCCTCGTGGGACCCGCGCCGGATGCTTGACCCGCCCCACGGCATGGGGTATAGTTTCCTCGTTTTGCTGACCTGATTCTTTCTTGGTCGTATCCGTCGATATTTCCCTTCGGAAGTTTTTTGATGGGCACATCCCATTGCTGCCGGCCGGCGCCAGGGCGCCGGCCGGCAGCGCTCAGGGCGGCGACCGCCGATGGGCCGGCGGCGGGCGCCTTGCGTTTTTTGCAGCAGTAAAGGGCCCCTGAAAAGAGATCAACGGCAGGAGTGAAAAATGGCTGAAACCGTGAAAATCACCTTTGATGGAAAAACCATCGAGCTGCCCCTGCTCGTGGGAACCGAGGGGGAGCGGGCCATCGATATTTCAAAGCTGCGGGCCGAGACGGGTCTGATCACCTGGGATCCGGGCTTCGCCAACACCGGCAGCTGCTCCAGCGCCATCACGTTCATGGACGGCGAGCGGGGAATTCTGCGCTATCGGGGCATTCCCATCGAGGAGCTTGCCGAGCGCTCCAGCTTCAAGGAGACCGCCTTTCTCCTGGTTCACGGGGTGCTGCCCACGCGCCAGGAACTCAACCGCTTTTCGGTCTTGTTGAACGACCATTCGCTGGTGCACGAGGACATGCAGATCTTCTACCAGAACTATCCGCGCGCCTCGCACCCCATGGGGATTCTCTCCTCGATGGTAAACGCCCTGAGGAGTTTCTACCCGGTGTTGTCCACGATCGAGGAGGAAATCAACATCACGGTGACCCGCCTGCTGTCCAAGGTGAGAACCCTGGCGGCCATGTCCTACAAGATATCCCGCGGCCACAAGGTGGTCTACCCGCGGCCGGACCTGCCCTACTGCGCCAATTTTCTCAACATGATGTTCGACTCGCCGGTAAACCCCTACGCCATCGACGAGGACGTCGTCCGGGCGCTGAGCGTCTTCTGGATCCTGCACGCCGATCATGAGCAGAACTGCTCCACCTCCGCGGTCCGGGTTGTGGGCAGCGGCCGGGTCAACCTCTATGCGGCCATTTCGGCCGGGATCGCGGCCCTCTGGGGGCCGCTGCACGGCGGCGCCAACCAGGCCGTGATCGAGATGCTCTCGATGATCAAGGATGAGGGGGTCAGCATTCGGCGCGTGCTGGAGCGGGCCAAGGACCGCAATGACGCCTTCCGGCTGATGGGCTTCGGCCACCGGGTCTATCGGACCTACGACCCGCGCGCCAAGATCATGAAGAAGATGTGCGACCGGGTGCTCAGAAAGTTCAGCGCCACCGATCCCCTGCTGGACATCGCCCAGGAGCTGGAAGCCGCGGCCCTCGCGGACGATTATTTCGTCGACCACAACCTCTACCCCAACGTCGACTTCTACAGCGGGATCGTGCTGCGGGCCATCGGGATTCCCACCAACATGTTCACCGTGATGTTCGCCATCGGGCGGCTGCCCGGCTGGATCGCCCAGTGGAAGGAAAGCATGGACGACCCCGACTGGCGCTTGTGCCGGCCCCGCCAGCTTTACGTCGGCCCCACGGTGACCCACTACGTGCCCATCGACGAGCGCGGCTGAAGTTTGACAGTTCCGCTAAAAACCCAATTTCCGCGTTGCGCCGCATCTCCAAGTTGCTGCGGCGTAGATAAGTACGCCGCACTCCTCGAGATTTGCGCGCCGTAACTTGGCTTTTTTGCGAAAATGTCTGGTTTTTTACTTTTTAGCGCTTCATCAAGTTTGCCCGGCCGCGTTGGCGCAAGGCGGCGGGTCGGCGCCCGCGCCTACTCGCTGGCCGGCCGGCTCCTGGGCAGCACCAGGTTCAGCAGGACCCCGACGATGCCGGCCAGACCGATGCCGCCGATGGAGAATTTACCGAAGGAGAGGGTCATGCCGCCGATGCCAAAGACCAGGATGAGGGCCACGATGGTGAGGCTGCGGGCCTCGGTCAGGTCCTTGCCGGCGCGCACCAGGCTGTTCAGGCCGACCACCATGATGGCGCCGAAGAGCAGCAGCATGATGCCGCCCATCACGGGGGTGGGGATGGTTTGAAGCAAGGCCCCGACCTTGCCCACGAAGGCCAGCGCCACCGCAAAAATGGCCGCCCAGGTCATCACGGCCGGGTTGTAGATCTTGATCAGGGCGACGGCGCCGGTGACCTCCGAATAGGTGGTGTTGGGCGGGCCCCCCAGCAGCGAGGCCGCCGCCGTGGCGATCCCATCGCCCATCAAGGTGCGGTGGATGCCCGGTTTGCGGAGGTAATTTTCACCGGTGATCGAACCGATGGCCAGGATGTCGCCGAAATGCTCGATGGCCGGTGCGATGGCCACCGGCACGATGTAAAAAATGGCCTGCCAGCTCCACTGGGGAAAGACAAAGGCCGGCATCGCCAGCCAGGGGGCTTGGCCCACCGGCGTGAAGTCCACCAGCCCGAGCGTCAACGATACCCCATAGCCGACCATGATGCCGCAGAGGATGGGGATCAGCCGCAGCATCCCCCGGCCCAGGAGCGACACCGCCACGGTGGTGCCCAGGGAGAGCATGGAGACGATCAGGGCGGTTTTCTGGGGCACCAGCACGAGCGACCCGTCGCCGCTTCTGCCCAGCGCCATGTGCACCGCCACCGGTGCCAGAATCAGGCCAATGACCATGATCACCGGGCCGGTGACCGTCGGCGGCAGGAGCCGCTGCAGCATCTCGCTGCCCTGCCAGCGGACCAGCACGCTCAGAATGACATAGGCACCCCCGGCGGCGGCCAGGCCGCAGAGGGTCGCCGGGATTCCCCATGTCTGGACGCCGTAGATGATCGGGGCGATGAAGGCGAAGGACGACGCCAGGAAGATCGGCACCATCCCCTTGGTGATGAACTGGAAGATCAGGGTGCCGAGCCCGGCGGTGAAAAGCGCGACGTTGGGGTTGAGGCCCGTCAAAAGCGGTACCAGGACCAGGGCCCCGAAAGCCACAAACAGCATTTGGGCCCCCACCAGGCCGTCCCGCAATCGGAATCGGTAAACCGCCACAGCGCTTTTTTCGGCCATGAACGAGCCTCCTTGAAAATCAGGAAAAATGACGACGGCCCAGTAAGCCCGGACCGCGCTGCCCCTGCGCGGCCGGCTGCCATCGCGGGCAGGGTTGCCCAGAGGCGCTATTTGGTGCCGAAAATCTTGTCTCCGGCATCCCCCAGACCCGGCAGGATATATCCGATATCGTTCAGATTGTCATCGATGGCGGCTGTGAAGATCTCAACGTCGGGGTGTTTTTCCTCCAGCCGCCGAATGCCCTCGGGGGCCGCCACCACGAAAAGGCCCTTGATCCTGCGGCAGCCGGCGGCTTTCAGCAGGTCCACGGTCGCGATCAGGGTGCCGCCGGTGGCCAGCATGGGGTCGAGAATCAGCGCGATGCGCTCCTGCATGTTGCTGGCCAGCTTAACATAGTAGTTGACCGGCTCCAGGGTCTCTTCGTTGCGGTAAAATCCCACCACACTGACCTTGGCGGAAGGGATCAGGTCCAGGACCGCATCCATCATTCCCAACCCGGCGCGCAGAATCGGGACGACCGTAATCTTTTTACCCTTGATGCGCTGCACCCGCACCGGACCCGCCCAACCGCGGATGGTGCGGTTGATGGTTTTGAGATCCTTGGTGGCCTCATAGGTCAGCAGGCGCGCAAGCTCCTGGGCCAGGTCACGAAAATCCTTGGTGGACAGGTCTTTTTCGCGCATCAGGCCAAGCTTGTGCTTGATCAGCGGATGGTTGACGACGGTAACGGGCACAGCGGCCTCCTTCCGGTGGCGCCTGCAGTTGCCCACAGGCATTCGTGGCACGCACCGGCGCGGGGGGCTGCTGCGGACCAGGGGCGCCTTGGGGCGGGCGGGAGTGTTTGCGGGACGAAGCAAAATTGCCGGGAACGGGAAGGCCGGGATTTGAATTCAGCGGGCGAGAGGCAAAAACGAAACGACTGCGGCAGCTCAGGTGGCTGTGGGCTGGCTGTATCTCCAAAACGCTCCGCCTTCGGGTTGGCAACCAAAAAGGTGTTTATCGGTGGGGATGCTTGTAAGCAAATTCGCTTGGCATGTCAAGGCCACAGATAAACACCTTTCGGGCGGCCGGCTCTTCTGAAAGCGGTGGTCCGCAGGCTTCGGAGCAAGGGCGGGGCGGGCTAGCGCTCGTAGATGAACGCGCTGTCGTGCTGCGGTTCCAGCTGGCTCAAATCCCCCAGGGGGCGGTCGAAGGTGAACTTGGACGGCACCACCACCATGCTGTGGGCGCACTCGCTGACGTTGCCGCCGGTGAGCGAAAAGGGCAGCGAGACGACGAACAAGGCGGAGCCGGCAACGATCGAGACAAGCCCCAGCGGTCTGACGATCAGGGCATCGGCCCACATGGCTGAGGCGGTGATCTCCTTTTGGTAATTGCTCTCGGCCAGGGCTGCGCCTCCGAGGGGGACCGCCAGCAGGCTGGCGACCACTGCCAGAATGGTAACCGTTCTAAGAAAGCGTTGCATCCGTACCTCCTGTTTTAAAATCCAATAACGGTCTGTCCGTCGGCAACCGGGCTGGTCGGGGTTGAACACCCCATACGATAGGGCTATATATCGGCCGGCATCTTTCCGAGCTTTAACAGGGGATACCCAAGGCTCTCCCCCGACCCGAACCAGAATGGGTGCGCATGTCAAGCCAGCCGCAACCGCAACCCCCGTCTCCGGTGTTCATAGAGGTGGCCGTGGCCCTGCCGGTGCAGCGCACCTACACCTACAGCGTGCCGGCCCTCTATCAGGCCCAGCTTCAGCCCGGAAAACGCACCTTGGTGCCCTTCGGCAGGCGCCGGGTGACCGGCTATGTCCTCGGGGCGCTCGCGCCACCCGAGGATGGCCTGGAGATCAAGGCGGTGCTGGATATCCTGGATGCGCAACCGCTTTTCCCGGCCGCCATGATCCCGTTTTTCAAATGGGTCGCCGACTACTATCTACACCCGCTGGGGGAGGTGATCAAGGCCGCTCTGCCCCAGGGCATCAATCTTTGCGACCGGGCGGTGCTGAGCCTGACCCCCGAGGGACAGGCGGCCCTCGTGCAGAACTCGCTGCCCCCCCTCACCCGGCAGGTGCTGGAAAGGATCGCCCAAAAAGCCTGCCAGCCCAAGGACCTGGGACGCAGCCTGGGGGCCGCGGTTCCCGCGGCGCTGCTGCACTCCCTGAGTGACGCCGGCTGGGTGGCGCGCGCGCGGGTCCTCAAGCGGCCCGCCATCGGCGGCCGGACCGAGCGCTTCGTCACCATCGCCCCGGCCGTCCGCCGAGCGGACCTGACCGGGCTGACCCCCAAGCGGCGTCAGCTTTTCGAGGCGGTGGCCGCCGCCGGTGAAATTTCCTCGGTGCGCCTGGGGGAAATCATGCCCGGCGCCGCCCGGCTGCTCGCGCCCCTGGTGCGCTGCGGCCTGTTGCGGGTGGTGGAAAAAGCCGTCTACCGCGACCCGTTCGGGGAGGCCATCGCCCCCGACCGCGCCCCCCAGCTGACCGATGAGCAGGCGGCGGCAGTCGCCCGGGTGGAAACGGCCTCGTCGGAAGGCTTCGCAGCCTTTCTGCTGGCGGGGGTGACGGGCAGCGGCAAGACCGAGGTCTACCTGCAGCTGGTGGCCCAGGCCGTCAGCCGGGGGCGGACCGCCCTGATCCTGGTGCCCGAGATCGCCCTGATCTCCCAGACCGAGCGGCGTTTCCGGGCGCGCTTCGGCGAGCGCGTGGCTGTTTTGCACAGCGGGCTTTCCGCCGGTGAGCGCTTTGACCAGTGGCTGCGGATCGTCCAGCACGAGACCCCCATCGTGATCGGTGCGCGCTCGGCTATTTTCGCCCCTCTGGAGGATCTCGGGTTGATCGTGGTCGACGAGGAGCACGACAATTCCTACAAACAGGACCACGGATTGCGCTACCATGCGCGGGATCTGGCCCTGGTGCGCGCCAAGCAGGCCGGTTGCGTGGCCCTCCTGGGCTCGGCGACCCCCTCGGTGCAGTCCTGGCACAACGCCCAAAGCGGCAAGTTCGAGGCCCTGCGGCTGAGCCGGCGCGTGGAAAACCGGAGCCTGCCGGAGATCACGGTCGTCGATCTGACCGAGACCCGCGATGTGCGCGGGATCCGGCGCTTCATCAGCCCCACCCTGGAGACGGCCATCACCGAGACCCTGGTCCGCAACCAGCAGGTGCTGCTGTTTCTCAATCGCCGCGGCTTTGCCAGCCTGCCCATCTGCGCCGCCTGCGGCGAAGCGCTCAGGTGCGCCAACTGCGATATCACCCTGACCTACCACCGCCATGCCAACGCCTACCGCTGCCACTACTGCGGCTATTCGCGGTCGGCGGCCGCCTGCTGCACGACTTGCGGCTCTTCGCGGATCAAGCTGCTGGGGCTGGGGACCGAAAAGGTTGCCGAAGGGGTGGCCGCGCTCTTTCCGGAGGCCCGGGTGGCCCGCATGGATCGCGACACCACCGGCCGCAAGGGGGAGACGCTCAAATTGCTCAAGGGGCTGCGGGACGGCACCATCGACGTTCTGGTGGGAACCCAGATGGTGGCCAAGGGCCATGACTTCCCCAACATCACCCTGGTGGGGATCATCTGCGCGGACCTGTCGCTGAGTTTTCCGGATTTTCGCGCCGGCGAACAGACCTTTCAGATCCTGGCCCAGGTGGCCGGCCGCGCCGGTCGCGGCGGTGCGGCCGGTCGGGTCATTCTGCAGACATACACCCCCGAACATTTCAGCATCGTCGCGGCCCGCCAACAGGACTTTGACCTTTTCTACCGACGGGAGATCGGCTACCGTCGTTCCCTGAACTACCCGCCCTTTGCGCGGCTGGCGCAGTTGAAAATTTCCGGCCGCCACAAGGAGCGCACGGCGGAGAGTGCCGCGGCGCTGGGGGAGATCTGCCGGCGGCTGAGCCGCCGCGACGAGGTGCTGGCGCGGGCCATCGAGGTGCTGGGCCCGATCGAGGCGCCGCTGGCCCGGATCGCTGGCCAGTACCGCTGGCAGATTCTGGTCAAGGGTCTGGGGGCCGGGCCCCTGAGACGCTTTCTGTGGCTGTTGACCACGGAGCCCGGGCGCGTCCTGAGCCCCCCACAGGTGCGGGTGGCCGTGGACGTCGACCCCGTTTTCATGCTATAGGCAGCGCGCCGCCGGAGGCCGTGCCGGGAGCGGGCGCTTGACTTCGGCTGGCCGGGACATTACCCTTCCCTAAATCTTCCATTCGAGGTGAAAAATGACATTATACCGCCTGTTGCCAAGGCTTGTGCTGGGGCTTCTGGTGCTCTCGGCCGCGACGGCGCCAGCCGCTCGCGCCGGCGCCCAGCCCGCACCCGCGGCGGTCGTTGAGACGACCGCATTTGAATTCGAACCGGTGGTCGACGGCGCGGCCGTGCGCCACGAGTTTACCATCGCCAACCGCGGCGACGCTCCTTTACGCCTCCTGAAAGTCCGCACCGGCTGAGGGTGTGCAGCGGTCTCGTATCCGAGACAGATCCCTCCCGGCGGCGAGGGCAAGATCAAGATTCAGGTGGATACCACCGGCTACGGCGGTCGCGAATTGCGCAAAAGCGCCGTTGTCGATACCGATGACCCGCGGAACCCCGCCATCACCCTGCAGATTTCAGGCAAAGTGGCGCGCTTCGTGACGATCATCCCCCATTCGGTCCAATTCTCGGGGCCGGTGGGCACCCCGATGTCGGCCGTGGTGCGGATCCTCCCCGAGCCGCAGTTCCCCTTCAGGGTGCTCTCCATCAGCCCCAAAACGGGGGATCACATCCGCTGCGACCTCCAGCAAGTCACCGAGTCCGGGCGACCGGTCTACCTGGTGACTGTGGAGAATCTCAAGGTCGACAAGGGCCGTTACCACGATGTCGTGCTGGTCAAAACCGACAGCGGGATCCGGCCCGAGATCAAAATCAGCGTTTTTGGGAACCTTTATGAACGGCCGCCTAAAAGCCAATCCTGAGATCCGGGTGGTCGCCTTCGACTGCGACGGGGTGATGTTCGACTCCGCCGACGCCAACCGGGCCTTCTACAACGACATCCTGCGGCGCATGGGCAGGGCCGAGATGACCCCGGCCCAGTTCGCCTACACCCACATGCACGCGGTTCAGGATTCCATCGCCCACCTGTTTCCCAACCCGGCCGAGCGGGACCAGGCCCACGCGTGCCGGATGGGAATAAATTACGAGCAGTTCATCCCCATCATGCGGATGGCCCCCTATCTCAAGCCGCTGCTGCAAAACCTCAGGCGGCGCTACAAGACCGCCGTCGCCACCAACCGCACCGACACCATGCCGCGCGTGATGTCGGATCACGGTCTCGAAGGTTACTTCGACCTGGTGATCAGCGCCGCCGATGTGCGCCGCCCCAAGCCGCACCCCGAGCCGCTGCTGAAAATTCTCGACTTCTTCGAAGTGTCACCGCGGGAGATGATTTACGTGGGGGATTCGGAAGTCGACCGGCTGGCGGCCGCCGCGGCCGGCATTCCGCTGGTGGCCTACAGAAACCGCGAGCTGGCCGCCGATTTTCATGTGGACGACATGCAAGCCCTGGAAACGCTGCTGCTGGAGCGCAACCCTACCCTCTGAACCCGCCCGGATTCTTCCCGCACCCCGCACCATTTTTCCCAGGCGCCCCCACGATCCGCCCATGTATGTTGCAAAACGGCTTGCGCGCCCGGGGTTCCCGGCAAGGGCGCTTCATGCCGTGGGGGTGGTGGGGGGAACCGCGCAGCCTGCCGCAACGTGGCGCCGGACCCGTTCCAGGGCGGCCTCAAGCCCGTCGGCCGGCGGCAGGCGAACGCTGATTTTTTTGATGTAGCCGCGCGTTTGCAGGGCCTGGAAGGAGGGCTGGAAGTTCAGGTCGAACACCCAGCCGAGCTGAAGCAGCTTGAAGTCGTTGAAACTGCGGAGGGTTGCCAGGTCCACCATCCGGCCGGCCGCCAGGCTGGCGATCGCCGCCGGCGAGCAGGTGGGCAAATCCGGCAGCCCCAGTTCGATCACCGGGTCGGGCGCCTCCCGGCGGCGGTCGTAATAGTCGGTGACCACTTTCCAGATGTCCAGCTTGTCGGCGTCGCGCAGCAGGCGCATCAGCAGCCGCCCGAAGCCCGGCGGGCCGCCCGGCAGGCGGGCGGCGTTGTGGAAGGCCACGGCCCGGACGATCAGCCGCCTTTCGGCCCGCGGCAGGGCGTGCAAGACGCGCTGGGCCGCCATCGTGCGCAGGCTCAGGTGGGCGTGATTGGCCGAAGCCCGGTCCAGAAACGTGCCGTAGCGGGCATATTGGGGGAAGCGGCCGACGTCGTGCATCAGGGCCGCGGCCTGGGCCAGGCGCAGTTGGGGCTCCGGCAGGCCCAGTCGCCCGCCCAGCATGCGGATATCGTCGCGAACCCGCAGGCTGTGGTCGTATTTCAAGCGCACCGGGCGGTCGTAGACCGGATCCCGACGGTAGAACCCCTGAACGAAGGCGTCGAGCCAGGTCTCCAGGCGGGTGAGGTCGGCGGGGGTCACAGGAAGCGCGACTCGATCAGATCGGCCAGCGCCGTGACCTGATCGAAGCCGTAAACGGGTGCCGCCACCGTCACGGGGGCGTCGGTCACCATGGCGATGCGGCTGCCGTCGGGCAGGTCAAGGGGGCTGTGGTTGCATTCGGCGCGGTAAACTTCGATTTTGGGTTTGTCCGCGTGTTTGTAGCCTTCGGTGATGATCAGATCCATGTCTGCGAAGTAGGGCAGGAGATCGTCTATCTCCTGGGACTGCAGGCGCTTGACCAGCGAAAGGCTTTCCCCTGAGGTGACCATCACGGCGTCGGCGCCGGCCTGCCGGTGGCGCCAGCTGTCCTTGCCCTGACGGTCGATGTCGAATCCGCGGGAGGTGTGTTTGATGGTACCGATCCTGTAGCCGCGGCGCTTGAGCTCGGGAATCAGGCGTTCAATCAGGGTGGTCTTGCCGCAGTCGGATTTGCCGACAATGGAAATGATCGGGGGCATTGAACTTCACCTATGGCACCGGAATAAGTGCGCGTAAAACTAAGCTCCACCACCGCCCTTGTCAAGCCGCGGCGGGCCGCTGCGCCCCGGCGGTTATTCCCCTTGGGCGGTTTTATACGGCTTGACCAGCAGGACCGGGATGGTCGCGCTTTTGCTGATGCGCTCGGCCACCGATCCGAAGACGATTTTGTCGATGCCCTTGCGGCCGTGGGTTCCCATGATGATCAGGTCGATGTTTTCAGCCTGGGCGTAGTTCAGGATCTGATCGCAGATGTCGCCGGAGACCACCTGGGCGCGCGTGTCGGGGTAGTCCTTGAAAAACTCCTGGCGGAACTCCTCCAGCCGTTGGGTGGCGCCCTCGACCACGTCCCGTTCGAAGCGGTCCACCGTGGGGTGGGGCACGTAAATGCTGGTGAAATATTCAAACACGCGTGCCACGAAGAGCAGGTGGATCTGGGCGCCGAACTTCTCGGCCATCATGGTCACGCAGGAAACCAGCTGCGGCGATGTCTCCGAAAGATCCACCGGGAAGAGTATCTTTTTAAAATCTGCCATGCTCCGTCTCCTTTCCATGGTGAGGGGCGTGGGGGCCCCCGAAATCCGGATGATCCCGGACTATACAGGAACTCCGGCGGCGCTTCAAGCACCCCCGCAGCCTGGCTGGCCGGCGGCTTTGGGATCCGCTTTTGATCCTGGGGCGGCCTGTGGTATACAAGCGATCGCAGTCGCAGCAATCACCGGCGCCACAAAGTGCGGCACTGGTTTTTGGCGTGGCTCTCAATTTTGGGCGGCGCTGCCAAAGCCCCAGCGCCGCCACGGCATTCGGAAGGAGGACCCAAGCCATGAAACTCGGCATCATCGGTCTCGCCCGGGCGGGCAAGACGACCGTTTTCGAGGCCCTGACCGGCAATCTAGCCGAAGGCGCCCACAAGGGGGAGAGCCGCATCGGAACCATCCGGGTGCCCGATGAACGGATCGACATTCTCAGTCGGCTCTACACCCCGCGCAAGACCATTTATGCCACGGTGGCCTATTTCCTGCCGGGTTTCCAGGGGGGCACCCGCGAGGGCGGCGCCAGGGAGCAGCAGCCCTGGCAGCAGACCCGCGACTGCGACGCCCTGATCCACGTCGTGCGCAATTTCAGCGGCTACGGTTTCGAGGTCCCCCGGCCGGCGGCGGACCTTGCGGCCCTGGACCAGGAGCTGATCCTGGCCGATCTGGTGGTGGTGGAAAAGCGCCTGGAGCGGCTGGAACTCGACCAGAAGCGCGGCAAGAAGCCCGATCTCGAGGAGCTATCGCTGCTCACCGCCTGCCGCGATGGGCTGGAAAAAGAGCTGCCGCTGCGGGCCGCGCCGGCCCTGGCCGCGGCCCCCCAGCTGCGGGGCTTCGCCTTCCTGTCGGCCAAGCCGATGCTGGTGCTGTTCAACAACGAGGACGACGACGACACCTTTCCGGCCGCGGTGGGGCCGGTGCAGCGGGAAAACGGCATGGTGATGCGCGCCAAGCTGGAGCACGAGTTGGTCCAGATGTCGGCGGAAGAGGCCGCCGAGTTTCTGGCGGAGTTCGCCATCGCCGAGTCGGCCATGGATCGGGTGATCAAAAAGTCATACGACCTGCTGGGGCTGATTTCCTTTTTCACCGTGGGCGAGGATGAGGTTCGGGCCTGGACCGTGCGGCGCGGCACCGCCGCCCTGGATGCCGCGGATGTGATCCACTCGGACATCAAGAAAGGCTTTATCCGGGCCGAGGTGCTGGCCTACCGGGACCTCATGGCGGCCGGCAGTTACGCCGCCGCTCGCAAACAGGGCACCGTGCGCCTGGAGGGCAAAACTTACGCGATGCAGGACGGCGACATCGTCAATTTCCGCTTCAACCTCTGACCCTTTTCACCCACCGGCCGCCCGCAGCGCCGGGTCAGTCGGCGCGCAGCTCCTCCTTGAGCAGGCAGCAGGCCACCCGGTAGCGCGGGCGGCCGGCGGCGTCATAGGCCAGGTTGCCCGGCTGGATCAGCTTGTTCATCACGCAGCCTTCAGGGATGTCCAACTGGAAGAGCGCCGCCTCGTTGATGCCGCCGGTTTCCCGCAGGCCGTCGTCGCCAATCGTCAGGCTATGCAGCGGGTAGTCCTCGCACAGGGGGCAGCGGTAGACCCGGCCGTTGGGGAAAACGAAGTAGTTGCAGGCCACCCGCCCGGCGCAGGCAAACGGTTCGCCGGGGTCCAGAAAGACCTTCGGATAGGTGACGGTGATGCCCCGGGCCGCCGCCCGCTCGGCCACTGCCGGGACGGTCTCGCACCACTCCTGGCGCGACACCTGGGGCCCACCGGGGTCCCGGGCGCCGCCGGCCTCGCGGGCGGACTGACCCCGCAGGCCGATCACCTGGATGAAAAAGCGCTCCACCCCCAGGGCTTGCAAGAGGGGCGGCATCTGGGGCAGCTCATTGATGTTGTCGCGGCTGACGGTGAAGATCAGGCTGGCGCCAAACCCGGCCTTGACCGCCTTGCGGATGCCGGCGGTGCAGGCCGCATAGCTGCCCGCGCCGCGGATGCGGTCGTTTACCGGCGCGCTGGCGCCGTCGAGGCTGAAGCTGAAATAGTCCACCTCCGCTGGGGTGACCCGCCCGAGGATGTCGTTAAACAGGTAGCCGTTGGTGTCGATGGTGACCGAGGCATAGCCCAGGCGGCGGGCGCTTTGCACCGCCTGGGCAAGCTCCGGGTGCAGGGTGGGCTCGCCGCCCAGGAAGATCACGTTGGCGGTCGGGCTTTTGTCGGCAAACAGCGCCAGCCAGCGCTCGATGGTGGCCAGGGGCAGGCTCTCACGGCCGTGCTGGGCGGGGTTGATGTAGCAGTGGCGGCAGCGCAGGTTGCAGCGGGTCAGGATGTGGAAAAAAAGATTGGTGGCGTTTTTGGAAAACGCGACGGTCCGTTTCATGGGCAGGGGGCACCAGGCAGCTGCAGGGACCCTTCAGCCCCGGTGCTGCTTTAGATTTTCCAGCTCTTTTTTGGTTTTGACCAGCTCCTCGTTGGTCAGGCGCAGCCTGAGGGAAATGAACTCCGAAAAGATCCGGTAGAGCAGCAGCAGGAAGTTGGCGCGCTCGTCATCGGAGGCAAGGCGGTCGGTGGCCGAGGTGTCCACCGCCAGGCTGATGGTCTTGCCCTCGGCGTAGACCGAGGCCGACCGCGACAGACCGTCCAGAATCCGCATCTCGCCGAGAATTTCACCGACCTTGTCGATGTGCCGGATGGCCACCCCGTTTTTTTCCACGCGGACCCTGCCGGCCAGCAGAAAGTAAATCCAGGGGTCCCGCTCGCCCTCCTCGATGATCAACTCCCCGTCGCCGTATTCGCGGATCTTGCTCAGCCGCAGGAGCTGCTTCAGGCTGCCGGTTTCAAAATTCTTCAGCGGCGAGAGGGTCATCAGTTTCTGGATGTTCTGGACATTGTCCTGCAGAAACTTGGATTCGATCATGATGCGCTCCTTGGGATCCCTCTGGCGCGGGTGCCGGGCGGCGGTTCACGCCACACATTCCAGGCAGTCCTTGCTCAGGTGCTCGTCGAAGTGAACCGGGTATTTTCCGTCAAAGCAGGCCTTACAGAAGGTGTGCTCGGGGTTGGGGACGCCGGTGGAGGTCAACAGGCCCTCCAGGCTCAGGTAGTAGAGGGAATCCAGACCCAGCAGGCCGGTCAGTTCCGCCACCGATTTGCTGGCGGCGATCAGCTCGCCCTTGGACGAAAAATCGATCCCGTAGTGGCAGGGAAAGCGGTGGGGGGGGCCGCTGACCCGCAGATGGATCCGTTTGACGCCGATTTCCCGAAGGGCTTTGACGCGGGTTTTGACGGTGGTGCCGCGGATGATGGAGTCTTCGATGATGATGATGTCCTTGCCGCGCAGCAGCTCCCGGACCGGGTTGAGCTTGATTCGCACCCCGAAGTCCCGCATGCTCTGGGTGGGCTGAATGAATGTGCGCCCGACGTAGTGGTTGCGGATCATTCCCAGCTCGAAGGGAATTCCCGAGGCTTCGGAGTAGCCCAATGCGGCGTAGGTCCCGGAATCCGGAAAGGGCATCACCAGATCGGCCGCCACCGGCGCCTCCTGGGCCAGCCGGCGGCCGTGGGCCTTGCGCGTCTGGTAGACGTTGCGGCCGCCGAAGATGCTGTCGGGCCGGGCGAAATAGATGAACTCGAAAATGCAGAAGGCCTGCCGGTCCGCCGGGCGGGTGTGGATCGACTTGATGCCGCTGTCGCTGATGATGATGATTTCGCCGGGGTCCAGCTCCCGAATGAACTCCGCCTGAACCAGGTCGAAGGCGCAGGTTTCCGATGCCAGGACGTAGCTGCCGTTGAGTTTGCCCAGGCACAGGGGGCGGAAGCCGTGGGGGTCGCGGATGCCGATGACCTCGCCGCGGCTGGTGAGCATGACCAGCGAAAAGGCGCCTTTGAGGCGCGTGGCGGCCTCCACCAGGGCCTGCTGGAAGCCGTAGCGCAGGCTCTTGACGAAGAGATGCAGGAAGATCTCACTGTCCATGGTGGTCTGAAAAATGGAGCCGGATTCCTCCAGCTCGTTTTTCAGCGCCTGGGCATTGACGATGTTGCCGTTGTGACCCACGGCGTAGGACCGCTGGCGGTGGCGGACGACAAACGGCTGGGCGTTGTTGAGGATCGAGCTGCCGGTGGTGGAGTAGCGCACGTGGCCGACGGCGCTGGTGCCGCCCAGCTGATCCAGGTGCTCGTCGTCGAAGACCTCCGGCACCAAGCCCATCCCCTTGTGGGACACGATGCTTTTCTCGCGGCTGACCGCGATCCCGGCGCTTTCCTGGCCGCGGTGCTGCACGGCGTAGAGGCCGAAATAGGCCAGGCGGGCGGCATCGGTGTGGCCGTGGATGCCGAACAGGCCGCAGGCCTCGCGGGGCTTGTCGTCAAAATCGGGTCGGACGGCGGCGGCGCAGGGCGCATCCCCGTCAGTCTGGAAGTTCATAAAAAAGCCTTTGGCTGGCGGGATCACGCTGGGTGGGGTCATGCAGCGGCTGCCGGCGATCCCGTGTCCGGGGCGGCCCCCCATGTGGGGCTGCCGGGTTCTTAATTGACACATTATGAGCACCTTGTAAATGCCCGCGGCCGGCGGGGCTAGCCGGGGCTGCGGTGGTACTCCTGGATGGTCTTGACCTCCAGGGCCGCCGCCCGCAGCGCCTGGATGCCGCGGCTGATGGCCATGGCGCCGGCAATCGTGGTGGTGTAGGGCAGGCCGAACTTGATCGCCGCACGCCGGATCATGAAGCCGTCCCGGCGGGTCTCGCCGCCGGTGGCGGAGTTGATGATCATCTGGATCTCGCCGTTTTTGATGGCGTCCAGGACGTGGGGGCGGCGGCCGGTGGAAACCTTGGCGAGATTGCGGCTGGGGATCCCGTTGGCGGAGAGAAACGCGCCGGTGCCGGCGGTGGAGAGGATCGTGAAGCCCATGGCGTGGAAGCGGGCCGCCACAGGCAGCACTGCGGGTTTGTGGCGGTCGTTGACGCTGATGAAAATGCCGCCCCGCGTGGGCAGCTTCTGCCCGGCCCCCAGCTGGGCCTTGGCATAGGCCGGCCCGAATTCGGCGTCGATCCCCATCACCTCCCCGGTGGATTTCATCTCGGGCCCCAGCAGGGTGTCCACCTTGGGGAAGCGGTTGAAGGGCAGGACCGCCTCCTTGACCGCCACATGCCGCGGGACCACCTCCGAGCCAAGGCCCGCCTCGGCCAGGGACTGGCCCAGCATCACCTTGGTGGCCAGCTTGGCCAGGGGCACGCCGGTGGCCTTGCTGACGAACGGGACCGTCCGCGAGGCCCGCGGGTTGACCTCCAGCACGTAGAGCTGGCCGCCCTTGATGGCGTACTGCACGTTCATCAGGCCGACCACTTTCAGCTCGGCCGCCATGGCCCGGGTGGCCGCGGCGATCTCGTCGCAGACCGTCGCGGCAAGGCTGTAGGGCGGGAGCACGCAGGCCGAGTCGCCGGAATGGATGCCGGCCTCCTCGATATGCTCCATGATGCCGCCGATCAAGGTGCTGCGCCCGTCGGAGATGGCATCCACATCCACCTCGATGGCGTCTTCGAGGAACTTGTCGATCAGCACCGGGTGGCCCGGAGAGGCCTGGATGGCCAGGCGGGTGAAATTTTCCAGGTCCCCCCGGTGGTAGACGATTTTCATCGCCCGGCCGCCCAGCACGTAGGAGGGGCGCACGATCACCGGGTAGCCGATTGCCTCGGCGACCTTTGCGGCCTCGGCCACCGACAGGGCCGTGCCGTTGGCCGGCTGCAGCAGCCCCAGTTTTTTGAGCATCGACTGGAACTCTTCGCGGTCCTCGGCGCGGTTGATGTCATCGGGGTGGGTGCCCAGGATCGGCACGCCGGCCTGCGCCAGGGGGACTGCCAGGTTGAGGGGCGTCTGCCCGCCGAACTGGACGATGACCCCAAAAGGCTGCTCGGTCTCCACGATGTGCAGGACATCCTCCAGGGTCAGCGGCTCGAAATAGAGCTTGTCGGAGGTGTCGTAGTCGGTGGAGACCGTCTCGGGGTTACTGTTGACCATGATGCTTTCCACCCCTTCCTCGCGCAGCGCAAAGGAGGCGTGGACGCAGCAGTAGTCGAATTCGATCCCCTGGCCGATGCGGTTGGGGCCCCCGCCCAGAATCATGACCTTGCGGCCGCCGGACAGGCGGGCCTCGTTTTCCTGCTCGTAGCTGGAGTAGTAGTAGGGGGTGGCGGCCCGGAATTCGGCGGCGCAGGTGTCCACCAGTTTGTAGACCGGCAGGATCCCCTCCGCACGCCGGCGCGCCCGCAGCGCGGCTTCGGGGAGGCCGCCGAGGTGCGCGAGCTGGCGATCGGAATAGCCCCGGCGCTTGGCCCGCCGCAGCAGGGGCGTCGGCAGATCGCCGGCTGCCGCGCGCAGTTTCCCCTCGAAGGCCGTGAGCTCCTCCAGCTGATGGAGAAACCAGGGGTCGATGCCGCTGAGTTCATGGATCCGCTGGATGGAAAACCCGGCCCGCAGGGCGTGGCGCAGGTGGAAGATCCGCTGGGAGTTGGGCACCGCCAGCTTCTGTTCGATGAGCGCGGCGGACGGCGGTTTTTCGTCGCACTCCGGCGCTTCGCCCGGATCCTGGCCGTCGGCCCCGAACCCGTGGCGGCCGATTTCCAGCGAGCGCAGGCCCTTCTGGAGGGACTCCTTGAATGTCCGGCCGATGGCCATGGTCTCGCCCACCGATTTCATCGCGGTGGTGAGGACATCCTCGGTTTCGGGGAATTTCTCGAAGGTCCAGCGCGGGATCTTGACCACCACGTAGTCCAGGGTGGGCTCGAAGGCGGCCACGGTCTCGCCGGTGATATCGTTGGGGATTTCATCCAAGGTGTAGCCCACGGCCAGCTTGGCGGCGATCTTGGCGATGGGAAACCCGGTGGCCTTGGAGGCCAGGGCCGAGCTGCGCGACACCCGCGGGTTCATTTCCACCACCACCATCTCGCCGTCGCGCGGGTTGACCGCGAACTGGACATTCGAGCCGCCCGTGTCCACCCCGATTTCGCGCATGATCGCCAGCGAGGCGTCGCGCATGACCTGGTACTCGCGGTCGCTCAAGGTCTGGGCCGGCGCCACGGTGATGCTGTCGCCGGTGTGGACGCCCATGGGGTCCAGGTTTTCGATGGAGCAGACGATCACCACGTTGTCGTGGGTGTCGCGCATGACTTCCAGCTCGAACTCCTTCCAGCCCAGCACCGATTCCTCCAGCATCACCTGGCCGATCAGACTGGCGTCCAGACCGGCCTTGGCCATCTTCTCGAGGTCCTCGATGTTGTAAGCCACCCCCCCGCCGGTGCCCCCCAGGGTGAAGCTGGGGCGGACGATCAACGGAAAGCCGATTTCGGTGGCCGCCGCGCGCGCCTGGTCCATGTCGGTGGCGATGGCGCTGTGGGGTATGCGCAGGCCGATCTTCGCCATGGCCTGGCGGAAGCGGTCGCGGTCCTCGGCTTTCTCGATGGCATCGATGGAGGCGCCAATCAGCTCCACCCCGTATTCTTCCAGAACCCCCATGCGGGCCACGGCCACCGCGGTGTTCAGCCCGGTCTGGCCGCCCAGGGTGGGCAGCAGGGCATCCGGGCGTTCGCGGGCGATGATTTTCGCCACCGTTTCGGGGGTCACCGGCTCGATGTAGGTGCGGTCGGCCATTTCGGGGTCGGTCATGATGGTGGCCGGGTTGCTGTTGACCAGCACGACCTGGTAGCCCTCCTCGCGCAGCGCCTTGCAGGCCTGGGTGCCGGAGTAGTCGAACTCGCAGGCCTGGCTGATGATGATGGGGCCGGCGCCGATGATCAGGATTTTCTGGATGTCCGTGCGTCTTGGCATAGTGCTTTCGCGGTGGCCCCTTATCCCCTGAAGGTTTGGATCATGCGAACGAATTCGTCGAAGAGGTAGTGGGCGTCGTGGGGGCCGGGGGAGGCTTCGGGGTGGTACTGGACCGCCAGAATCGGGTAGTGGCGGTGCCGGAAGCCCTCCACGGTGTTGTCGTTTAAATTGACGTGGGTGATGGTGATCGCGTCGTCGCCGACGGCCTCGCGCCGGACCCCGAAGCCGTGGTTCTGGGAGGTGATTTCCACCCGCCCGTTGGCGAGGTTCTTGACCGGCTGGTTGGCCCCGCGATGGCCGAACTTGAGTTTGAAGGTCCGGCTGCCCAGGGCCAGGCAGAGAAGCTGGAAGCCCAGACAAATGCCGAAGATGGGCCGGTAGCCCAGCAGCTCGCGGATGGTGGCGATGGCCCCGGCGACCGGCTCGGGGTCCCCGGGCCCGTTGGAGAGGAAGATCCCGTCGGGTGCCAGGCGCCGGATGGCCGCGGCCGGGGTGTTGCCGGGAACCACGATGACCTCGCAGCCGGCGGCCGTCAGTTGCCGCAGGATGTTGTATTTGATGCCAAAGTCCAGCGCCACCACCCGCCGGGTCGGCGCGGCGCTTTGCCACAAGGTGCTGTCCAGCGGGGCGTCCGCAGGCGCCAGCGGCTGGGGTCCGCCGTCTTGCCAGCGGTAGGGCCGGGTGGTGGCCACCAGTCCGGTCAAATCCCGCCCCACCATGCTGGGGATCTCCCGTGCGCGGGCCGACAGGCTGGCCGGGTCCAGGTCCCGGGTGGAGATAAAGCCCCGCATGGCGCCGGCGGTGCGCAGGTGGCGGGTGAGGGCGCGGGTGTCGAGGGCTTCCACGCCGAGGACCTCCCCGGACCGCAGGTAGTCGGCCAGGGTCCCGCTGGCGCGGAAGTTGCTGGGAAAGCGCTGGTATTCGCGCACCACGAAGGCCGCCACCTGGATCCGCTCGGACTCCACGTCCTCCAAGTTCACCCCGTAGTTGCCGATCAGCGGGTAGGTCATGGTGACGATCTGCCCCTTGTAGGAAGGGTCCGTCAGAATTTCCTGATACCCGGTCATGCTGGTATTGAAGACCATCTCGCCGCCGGCCTCGCCCGGGCCGGTGAACGCGCGGCAGGTGAAATGGCGGCCGTCTTCGAGGGCTAAGAGTGCATCCATGTGGGTTTCATCGTCTTTGAGGGTTTCGCAAAAAGTCCCATTTCTGCGTTGCGCTGCATCTCGAAGTCGCTGCGGCGTAAATAAGTACTCCTCACGCCGCTGAGATTTGCGCGCCGTAAATTGAACTTTTTTCGAAACCGTCTGGTTTTTGAATTATTACTGCTTCATCGTCTTTGGCGGCAGGGTTGAATTGCAAACCGGCCGGTGGGCCGGGGCGCCTACGCCAGGGGGTCGTTTTCCACCAGGTCCCAGATGCCGCAGGGGCAAGCACCGGCGCAGAAGCCGCAGCCGATGCACAGCTCGGGGTCCACCACGTACTCGTACTCCGGCGCGCCCAGATCCTGGCGGCTGATGGCGCCCTGGGGGCAGATCGCCACGCACAGGCCGCAGTCCCTGCAGGCGCCGCAGGAAGAGCACTGCGAGCCGCAATGGGCCATGTCCTCAAAGGCGGTCACCCGGGGGTCGAAGTACTCCAGGTGGACTCGCCGGCGGTCGATCATCGTGCGCGAATCGGCCAGCGGGCGTTTGCCGTTGAGAATGTCGTTGATGGCCGCCGCGGCCTTGCGGCCGGCGCCGATGGCATCGGTTAAAAGCCCCGGTTTTACGGCATCGCCGATGGCGAAGACCTTGGGGTCCGAGGTCTGCATGTGGTCGTTGACCTTCACGAAGCCCCGCTCGGTGACGATGTCGCGGGGCAGAAAATCCAGGTCGGGAACGTCCCCGATCGAGATGATCACCGTGTCGGCCGGGATGACCTCGCCGGTGTTGAGCGTGACGCCCTTGGCGGTTATCTCCTTGGTGAAAACCGGCCAGCGGAACTGGGCGCCGGCGGCCTCGGCGGCCTCGCGCTCCTTGCCGAAAGAGGCCGGCTCCTGGACGTCCAGCAGGGTGATCTCGCGCGCGCCCAGCCGGTGGGCTTCGGTGGCCGCATCGCAGCCGACGTTTCCGGCCCCGATGACCACCACCCGTTTGCCCGGCGTGAAGCCGCCGGACTTGGTCTGGCGCAGAAAGTCCAGGGCGGTGACCAGCCGTTCGCTGCCCGGGATCGGCAGGCTACGGGGTTTCTGGGCCCCGGCGGCGATCACCATGAAGTCGAAATCCGCGCGCAGCCGGTCGATTTCCTCGCGGGTCAGGTTCTGCTGAAGGTGGACGTGGGGGATGACCTCGCCGATGCGCCCCAGTTCGCGGGTCACCACCTCCTGGGGGATCCGGCTTTCCGGGATGACGTTGGCGATCTTGCCGCCGAGCTTCTCGGAGCGGTCGTAAACCACCGCCTCATGGCCATACTGGCGCAGCTGCCAGGCCACCGACAGGCCCGCCGGACCGCCGCCGACCACCGCGATGCGCTTGCCGGAAAGGGGCGGCAGGGGGGGCAGCTTGGCGTCGATGCTGGCCTTGCCGAGATGGCGGATGTCCACCGGAAACATGGCCGCCGACTGGCGCGTGCAGGCGCTCATGCAGAGGTTGGGGCAGAGGTAGCCGCAGACCGTGGCCGGAAAGGGGGTGTAGGCCAGCGCCAGGTCAACCGCCTCGTCCACGCGGCCCTCGCGGATCAGCTGCCAGCGCTGCTGGACGGGAATCCCCGTGGGGCAGGTGGCCTCGCAGGGGGCCTTGTACTTGCGGTTCTCCCAGATCGGAAGGTAGCGGCGCAAAGCGCCGGTGGTGGTCACGGGGATGGTGCTGCGGTCGATGTCGGTCAAGTCGCCCACCAGGCCGCCGCGGCCGAGCTCGCGGTCCCAGACCTCCTGGCGGAAAGAGGCCATCGAGCGGTTGGAGAGGCTCAGACGCTCCTGGGGGGTGCGGGCCACCAGCAGCTGCCACTGGCGCCGGTCCGAGACGGGCTTGAGCAGCTCGGGGCGTTTGATGGCACCCGCAAAGACCTCCAGGTTCTCCGTCAACCAGCCCCACTCCTCGTCGGAGATCGGTATCAGCCGAGCGTCCGTCTGGCTGAACCCCTGATGAGGGCCGCGGAAGAAGACCTTGCCGCCGACCATGCCCACGAAGGGCCGGTAGCCCAGCACGTTGGCGGGGTCCTGGGCCTCCACGCCGCAGATCACGGCGATGCCGCCGGCCATGAACTCGCCGAAATAATCGCCCACCGACCCCAGGACCCACAGCTCGGGCGGCGCGAAGCGCGGGTTGTGCTTGGTCATGGTCATGCCGCGGGCGCCGATATTGCCGGCGATGAAAAGTTTGCCCTGGGACATGCCGTTGGCGATGCCGTTGGCGGCGTTGCCGTGGACCACGATTTCGGCCCCTGCATTGAGCCAGCCGACGTCGTCCGAGGCCGGGCCCATGGCTTCGATGCGGGTGTTGGCAAAGCCCAGCGAGCCCATGCGCTGGCCGGATTGGCCGGTCACCCGGATGTAGAGCGGGTCGTCGCCGGCCTTCCAGAGCCGCCCGCCGATGCCGTGCTGGCCCAGGGCCTGCACCTCGATTTGGCGGTGCCCGCGGGAAACCGCGGCCTGGATGCGGTCCTCCAGGATCCGCGAGGCCAGGCGCGTGCCGTTTTCCTTGCCCGCGATGACGTGAAATTTGGTTTTGCTCATCTCTCTCTCTCCGAAATCTCCTGTGCGCCGGGCCGATGGGGCATCGGTCGGCCAAATCCCAGGCTAAACGACGTATTTGATCTGGAGTCGCTGGGCGGCATCGGCATCGCCGATGCCGAGAGCGTCGGACATCCCGATCGGCAGGGATGTCGAGCGTCCCAGTGGGGCGATGATCTTCTTGAGTTCGGTGTCGAAGCTCAGGAAAACGTCCACCACCCTTTGGGCGACCTCGTCCACGTCCAGCCGCCGGTAGAGCCGCGGGTCCTGGGAGGTGATGCCCTTGGGGCAGCGGCCGATGTTGCAGATGTTGCAGCGGTCCGATTCGGAGCCCAGGCAGCCGGCGGCGGCCTGCATGATGTACTTGCCGATCTGCACGCAGCTTGCGCCCAGCATGATCAGGGCGGCGGCGTTGGCCCCCAGGTTGCCGTTTTTGCCGGCCCCCCCGCCGGCGATCAGCGGGATCTCGTTCTGTTTGCCGATGGTCACCAGATTGAGGTAGGCGTCGCGGATGTTGCTGGCGATGGGGTGGCCCATGTGGTTCATGGAGACGTTGTAGGCCGCGCCGGTGCCCCCGTCCTCGCCGTCGATGGCCAGACCCGAGGCGTAGGGGTTGCGCGCCAGGTTGTTGAGCACTGCGAGCGTGGTGGAGGAGGCGGAGATCTTGGGGTAGACCGGCACCCGGAAGCCCCAGGCCATGGACATCGAAAGGATCATCTTGGCCACCGATTCCTCGATGGAGTACTGGGTCTGGTGGGTGGGCGGGCTGGGTAGGCTGACCCCCGCGGGAACCCCGCGGATGGCCGCGATCAGCTTGTTGACCTTGTACCACATCAGCAGGCCGCCGTCGCCGGGCTTGGCGCCCTGGCCGTACTTGATCTCGATGGCGCAGGGGTCCTCCTTCATTTCCGGCAGGGCGTGGATGATCTCGTCCCAGCCGAAATAGCCGCTGGCGATCTGCAGGATGGTGTATTTCAGAAAGCGGCTGCGCAGCAGGCGCGGCGGGCACCCGCCCTCGCCGGTGGAGATGCGCACCGGCATGTTGAGCTCCTCGTTGAGGTAGGCCACGCCGAGCTGCAGCCCTTCCCACATGTTGGGGCTCAGGGCGCCGAAGGACATGCCGCCGATCATCAGCGGGTAGACCTCGCGCACCGGGGGCATCCAGCCGTTGGCGGTGAAGAATTTCAGGCTCTCTTCGGGCGGCAGGACCCGTCCGATCAGGCTGCGCAGCTCGAATTCATGGCGGCCGGCATCCAGGGCCGGGTCGGTGAGCATCGAAATCCGGATGAATTTGATCTGGTCGAGCAGGCTGCCGTGGTCGTTGCGCCGGCCGCCGCGGCGGCGCGGCTGCCCGCCGCGGTTGGTGTGATAGCGCAGCTTGTCGGCCTCGTCGCTGCGGACCGGGAGGATGGCGTCGTTGGGGCAGACGAGGCTGCACATGGCGCAGCCGATGCAGCTGTAGGCCGGGTCGGTGCGCTGGCGGATGCCGTGATAGATCGTAAAGGCGCTGGCCGGTGTCTCGCTGAGATTCAGGCTGGTCTGGACCCGGCGCTGGCGGAAGACCCCCAGTTCGATGGCCTGCACCGGGCACACCGCCGTGCAGCGGCCGCAGAGGGTGCACTTGTCCTTGCTCCACAGAATCTGCCAGGGCAGGTCCTTGGTGCTCAGTGTGGAAGGGGTAATGCTTCGGTTTGGCAGCATATCTTGACCTCCTGGCGGTCCGGGCCGACGATGGCGGTGTCCAAATGCATCGGTTGAAAGTCCTTGCTCTTGTCGCGGTCAGGGATGGCCGCATCCAGGCCGCAGATCTCAGACGAAAAGGCGAAGAGCCCCGGACGGCCGCCCACCACCCCGGGGCGCAGCTTCTTGCGGTCCTGGACCATGAACAGCGAGTGGTCCGGCAGGCACCCGATGACGCAGTTGGGCCCGTCGATGATCAGGCGCCGACAGGAGTGTTTGAGATGGGTCAGGAAGGCCCCGTTGGGGTGTTTGCGCAGGCCCTCGTCCTGCAGCGGTGTGATGATGTGCTTGTAGCACGCCAGCCCCAGCCCGAGCTTGCGGCAGGTGTAGTGCAGGATATGGGTGAAAACCTCGGAGTCGGATTGGAAGCCGTAATAACCGGGGAAGCCGCGGGTCTTGAGGTACTCCTTGATGGGGATGAAGGCCGTGTTCTCGCCGTTGGTCATGGTGGAGTAGCCCTGGGTGAAAAACGGGTGGCAGGCGTAGAGGTTGATGGCGTAGTTGGTGTTCTGCCGCCCCTGGGCCATGATGACGCGGGCCTTGAGTTCCTTGCGGTCGAGTTTCAGATGTTCACCCACCTGGATCGGGTCGCCGATCTCCTTGATCATGATCACGTCGGGCCAGAAGGAGAAGACGATCATGTCGTTTTCCGCCTCCCCCATCCTGCGCAAGGTCAGGCGGATGTCCAGCAATTTGTCGGCAAGCTGCTCCTGGCTGTAGCCGTCCCACTCCTCGGGGTATTCGTAGGCGCGGATCAGGTAGACGTCGCGTTTGGGCACCCCCGGCGGCGGGGTCTTGGGGACCTTGATGGAGATTTTGTATTTGGTCATGAAGCCGATATCCATCATGAAGGCGTCCAGCCGTTTGAGCCCCTTTTCGCTGAAAATCCCCGAGAGGATCGGTGCGTCCTTCATCTCCTCGAAGGGCCCCCCCAGGTCCCGCAGGAAAATGCCCACGCCGGAGCCGTCGTGCCCCTCGCGCATCACGTCCAGGGCCTCCAGAGCGGCCATGGGGGACAGCGGTTCGTCACTGGTCATGGCAAACAAACGACACATGGGTGAACCCTCCTTTTTTACAAAAATGTAAGGAGTTGGGGCGAAAACCGACAAAACTGTAAATCCGGAGCCTGAATCCAGCACCAGGGTCAGCTTCAGCAATTTTTATGCCGTATCCAACTGTAAATTGGATAAGTTTGCTGTGGGCAGCAGGCGGCGGGAATGGTGGCAGCGCGCGCCGGGGCATGATCGGGTGGTTGACCGTCGCCGCGGATGCCCGCGGGCGTGGTCTCACCGCCTGCGGACGGGCGCCCGGCTTCGAGCCTTCGAAATCGAACAGGACAGCAGCGTTTATCCCCCAACTCCTTAAAAAACAGCCTGATTCCTATAGTCGATTTCCCGGTGCATTTCAACCCGAAAAAAGGACCCCTGGACGCCCCCGGTCGCCTGGGGTTGTCTTTTGCTTTTGCCCGCTTTGTGCTACCCTGGCGCCAACCAACGATCGCCGGGTCGCGCCGCCCGCCGTTTTCGCCCCGCGTCCCGTCGCTGCGCAGCGGTCAATTCCCCGACCCCGCCGGCCAGCCCTGAACGGAGCACGCACCACCCATGAACACCGCTGAACTCGCATTATCGCCTGCCCTGGCAGAGGAAGCCGCCGGCAAGTGGACCGCTTTCTGCCAGGCGGCCGCTGCCGCCGGCCTCCGGGTCCCCGAAGGCCCGGAACTGGCGGTGGAACTGCAGCGGGTGTTCGCTTTCAGCGAGTTTGTCGCCCAGAACGCCGCCCGTTATCCGGGTCTGGTGGTGGACCTTGTGGCCTCCGGCGATATCCAGGCGCCCTATGTTCCGGGAGGCTACCGGGGCAAACTGGCCGAGGCTTCAGGCGCCGTTGCCACCGAGCCCGGCCTGGCCGCGGCGCTTCGCAAACTGCGTCGCCGCGAGATGCTCCGCATCGCCTGGCGCGACCTCGCCGGTCGGGCCGGGCTGGCCGTCACCATGGCGGAGCTCTCGCGGCTGGCGGACGCCTGCATCGCCCAGGCCCTGACGCGCCTCTACGACTGGCAGTGCGCCGAGTGCGGCGCGCCGCTGGATGCCCGGGGCCTCCCCCAGTCGTTGGTGGTCCTCGGCATGGGCAAGCTGGGGGCCGGCGAGCTCAACTTTTCCTCGGATATCGATCTGGTCTTCGCCTTCCCTGCCGCCGGTGAAACCCGCGGCGGGCCGGAGCCCATGGACAACCACGCCTTTTTCGTGCGCCTGGCCCGGCGGCTGATAAGCGTTCTCGGCCAGCCCAGCGCCGACGGGCCCATGTACCGGGTGGACCTTCGGCTGCGTCCCTTCGGCGAGAACGGCCCGCTGGTGATGAGCTTCGACGCCATGGAGGAATACTACCAGGAGCAGGGGCGCGAGTGGGAGCGCTACGCCTGGATCAAGGCCCGCACCGTGGCCGGCGACGTGGCGGCCGGCGCACGCCTGCTGGCCACGCTCAAACCCTTCGTTTTCCGCCGCTACCTGGATTACGGCACCATCGAGGCGATCCGCGACATGAAACGCCAGATCACCCTGGAGGTGAGGCGCAAGGGGCTGCGGGACAACATCAAGCTCGGGCCCGGCGGGATTCGCGAGATCGAATTTTTCGGGCAGGTCTTTCAGCTGATCCGCGGCGGGGTTCTGCCGGCGCTGCAGGCGCGGCCGATTCAGCAGACCCTGGACACCCTGGCGGCCGAGGGCCTGGTGCCCGGTGCGGTGTGCCGCGAACTTCAGGCGGCCTACATCTTTCTGCGCGATACCGAACACCGCCTGCAAATGGCCGCCGACCGGCAGACCCACCAGTTGCCCCGGGAGGAGCCGGCGCGCCTGCGGCTGGCCGTTTCCATGGGGTTTGAAGACTGGCCGGCGTTTCACACCTGCCTGGCGGGCCACATGGCGGTGGTGCACGGTCATTTCAGCGGATTGCTGAAGACCGATGAGCCCGGCTCCGGCGGGTTGCGCGCCGGCGATTCCGACGGCCCGGAGCTAGAGAACCTCTGGCGCGGGCTGCTGGAGCCGCAAAAGGCCGCCGCCGTGCTCGCGGCCCGGGGCTTTGCGGAACCCCGGACGGTGCTGGAGCTGGTGGTTCACCTGCGGCAGGCGGTGGAGGGGCGCGTGGTTAGCATCGAGGCCCGCCGCCGTCTGGATCGCCTGATGCCCCGGATCCTGGAGGCCGTGGCGGCCGCCGGGGGCAGCAGCCAAACCCTCAACCGGGTGATCGAGCTGATCAAGGCCATCGAAACCCGCTCCTGCTACATGGCGCTTTTGCTGGAAAACCCCGAGGCCCTCAACCATTTGGTGCGCCTGACCGCGGCCAGCCCGATGGTGGCCGCCCAGCTGGCGCGGCACCCGCTGCTGCTGGACGAACTGCTGGACTCCCGGACGCTTTACACGCCCCCCCGGCGCCCGGAGCTGGAATCCGAGTTGGCCCGCCGCCTGCGGGCCATCGACCCGGATGATCTGGAATACCAGATGGAAGCCCTGCGGGTCTTCAAGCAGACCCATATCCTGCGTGTGGCGGCCGCCGACGTCACCGGCGAGTTGCCTCTGATGCGGGTCAGCGATCATCTCACCGACATCGCCGAAACGGTCCTGGCGGCCGTGCTGGACATCTCCTGGCGCCACCTGGTGGCCAAGCACGGGCGCCCCTCGGTTTTCACCCTGGCGGGAGAGGTCGATCGGGGCTTTGCGGTGGTGGCCTACGGCAAGCTGGGGGGGATCGAGCTGGGCTACGGTTCGGACCTCGATCTGGTCTTCCTGCACGCCGGCGGCGCCGGCCAGAGCCTCGGGGAGCGACCGCTGGACAACGCCCAGTTCTACGCCCGCCTGGGCCAGCGGGTGATCCACCTGTTGACGGCGCACACCGCGGTGGGCACGCTCTACGAGGCCGACATGCGGCTGCGGCCCTCGGGGGACGCCGGCATTCTGGTGAGCCACGTGGACGGCTTCGAGGCTTACCAGCTGAACGACGCCTGGACCTGGGAGCACCAGGCCCTGATTCGGGCGCGGGTGGTGGGCGGGGACGCGGCCCTGGCGCGGCGCTTCGCCGCCATCCGGGCGGCCGTGCTGTGCCGCAAGCGCGCGGCAGAGGCGCTGCGGGCGGAAGTCGGCGGGATGCGGCAGCGCATGCGCCGGTCCCTCTGGAAGCCGGTCAAAGGCGAGTTTGATCTCAAGCAGGCGCCCGGCGGGATGGTGGACATCGAGTTTCTGGTGCAGTACCTGATCCTGTTGGAGGCCCACGCCCACCCCGAGCTGATCGGCTGGACCGACAATGTCCGCCAGCTGCGGACCCTGATGGAAGCCGGGGTGCTGGACGAGGACAGCGCCTATTTTCTAAAGGAAACCTATCTCGTCTACCGTGCTGCCGCCCACCGCCTCAGCCTGCTGGCACTTCCGGCCAGGGTCGCGGCAGATCTTTTCGCCCGCCGCCAGGTCAAGGTCCGCGAGATCTGGAAACAATTCATGCAGGAGAGCGCCTAATCCCGGCCCGCGCTGCCGGGCGGCTGCGTCCCCCGGGCAATGGTGCCTGCTGCAACGTCCCACAGAAGGGGTAACCCATGGAAAAACCGGTTGAAAACTACTGGACCTTGCACCTCCAGGCCCTCAAGGAGACCCTGGTGAAAAACAATTTCGAAGTTTTCATCGTGGCCGACGCCGCGGCCGCCAAGGACCTGGTGCTGAACCAGATCCTGCCGGCGGCCGCCCCCCGCACCGTCTCCTGGGGCGGCTCGATGACCTTCATGGGCAGCGGCCTCTACCAGGCGCTGCGCGAGGCCCCCGGCATCACGGCCATCGACACCGCCGATGCCAAGGTCGCCCCCGAGGAGAAAATGGCCCGCCGCCGTCAGGCTCTTGCCGTGGACCTCTTCTTCACCGGCAGCAATGCGGTGACCGAGCACGGCCAGCTGGTGAACCTCGACATGCAGGGCAACCGGGTGGCGGCGCTGACCTTCGGACCCAGGAAGGTGGTGGTCCTGGTGGGCCGCAACAAGATCGTGCCCGACATCCAAAGCGCCATGGCGCGCATCAAGCGCTACGCCGCCCCGGCCAACGCCATGCGCCTGGACATGCAGACGCCCTGCGCCAAAACCGGCCGCTGCGAGGACTGCCGCAGCCCCGAGCGCATCTGCAATACCTGGACGATCACCGAAAAGGCCTGGCCCAAGGGCCGCGTCACGGTCATTCTGATCAACGCCGACCTGGGGCTCTAAAGTCCCGGCAGAATTTAAGGCCCCGGGACCGCCTTATTCGGTTAAAGGCGCACCATCGCCAACCGCGCTACAGCCAAGTTCCCCAAGCGCTCTCCCCGGCGGCTGTTTCCCGCTCTTTTTTCGGGAACATAAAAATTCCCTTGACAAATGGGCTCGCGTATATTGTATACAATATACGAAAATAGCTCCACCTTTATCTCCACGCGCCGGCCGCGCCGGGTCCGGCCGGATGAGGGGCAGCCGGCGGCGGGATTTTCACAGGCACTCACCACAGTCCAAGGATCGAATTTCAGGGAGGTTCCGATGGCGATACTGCCGGAGGTCAAACCGCATTACGGCAAGCTGAAGTTTCTGATTGACGGCGAATGGGTCGACTCCACTGCCACTGTCAGCAACACCACCACCAACCCGGCCACCGGTGAGATCATCGCCGAGTTCCCTACCGCCACCCGCGAGGAGGCGCGTGCCGCGGTGGCGGCCGCCCAAAAGGGGTTCGAGGCCATGCGGCGCATCCCCCTGCGCGAAAGAGCGCGGATGCTCTTCGACATGCGCCAGAAATTCGAGGAGCGCTTCGAGGAGCTCTGCCGGGTGCTCACCCAGGATCACGGGCGGACCATCGCCGAGTCGCGCGGGTCGGTGCGCCGGGTGATCGAAAACATCGAATCGGCCTGCTCGGCGGCATACGGCATGGCCGCCCGCAACGAGCACCTCGACGAGCTGGCCAACGGCATCGACATGTGGCTGAGCTGGGAGCCGCTGGGCGCCTTTTTGATCGTCACCCCCAGCAACATCCCGATGCACGCCTGGTCCTCGTTTGTGCCCTACGCCCTGGCGGCCGGCTGCTCGGTGGTGATCAGCCCCAGCCGGCAGGACCCTGTGGCGGCCGAGTATATCACCCGGGTCGCCCAGGAGACCGGCTGGCCCAAAGGGGCCATCAACCTGATTCACGGCGGCCGCGAGATCAACAAGTTCATCCTCGACCAGCCCGAGATCCAGGGCCTGGGCTTTATCGGTTCCACCGACGCGGGCGCCGATCTATTCGCCCACTGCGGCCGGCTGGGCAAGAATTCCTCCATCAACGGCAACGGCAAAAACCTGGTGGTCCTGATGCCCGACGCCGACCTGGACAAATCGGCGATCTATCTGCGTCAGGCCTGCTTCGGGATGACGGGGCAGCGCTGCCTGGGGTCCGACAACGTGGTCGTTGTTGGCGACATCTACGACGACATCAAGGAGCGCTTCACCAACGTCGCCCGGCAGATGAAGCTGGGCTACGGCCTGGACGAGTCGGTTACCATGGGACCTTATGTGGGGCCCCAGGGGCGCGACAAGGTGGCCGGCTGGATCGCGCGCGCCCTGGCCGAGGGCGCCAAGATGGTCCATGACGGCCGGGTGATTCCCCAGGAATTGCGTTCGGGCTATTTCATCGGGCCAACGATTCTGGAGGACTGCCACATCGACATGGCCATCAACCAGGAAGAGGCCTTTGGTGCGGTCGCCTGCCTGATGCGGGCCCAGAGCCTGGAGGAGGTCATCGGTTGGATCAACACCAAGACCGATCTCGGCCACTCGGCCTGCATCATGACCGAAAGCGGCCGCCATGCCCGCAAATTCGCCCGCGAGGTCAACGTCGGCAACGTCGGCATCAACGTGGCCGTGCCGCAGCCCTACGCCTTTTTTCCGCTCGGCTCCAAACGGCGCTCCTTCATGGGCGGGGCCAAGTCGCGGATGGCCTCCATGCGCCTTTTCCTGGACGAAAAGACCGTGACCGCCCGCTGGGTCTGATGATCGCGGCAATGGAAATTCCGGCCGCTTGAATCGCATAGGGAGGAAATTCCGCATGATTATCGTGGGTGAGCTGATCAATGCCAGCCGCAAGGCTGTCGGGGCGGCCATCGAGGCCCGGGACAAGGCCGCCATCCAGCAGGTGGCCGCTGACCAGCATGCCGCCGGCGCCAACTTTATCGACGTCAATGCCGGCATCTTCGTGGGGCGCGAGGCGGAGCATCTGAAATGGCTGACGGAGAGCGTCCAGGAGGTCGTAAACGGCCCCTGCTCCCTGGACAGCCCGGACCCGGCGGCCCTGGAAGCCGCCTTGGCCGTCCATAAGGGCACGGCCATGATCAACTCCATCTCGCTGGAAAAGGAGCGCTTCGAGAAGCTGTTGCCGGTCGTCGCCGGGACCGACCTCAAGGTGGTGGCGCTTTGCATGAGCGATGCGGGCATGCCCGAGACCGTCGAGGACCGCCTGGCCATCGCCGACAAACTGGTCAATGCCCTGCTGCAGAAGGGTGTTGCCATGGGCAACATCTACCTGGACCCGCTGGTGCAGCCGGCCTCGGTCAACCAGAGCTTCGGGCCGGCGTTTCTGGACGCCATCGCCGGAATCCGGCAGGCCTTCCCGGAGGCGCACACCATGTGCGGGCTTTCCAACATCTCCTACGGCCTGCCCAACCGCAAGTTCTTGAACCAGACCTTCATGGCCATGGCCATCGCCAAGGGGCTCGACGGCGCCATCGTCAACCCCCTGGACCGGGGCATGATGGCCGCCATCGCCGCCGCCGAGGCGCTGGCCGGACGTGACGGCTACTGCATGAACTATCTCAAGGCCCACCGGGCCGGAAAATTCGAATTCTAAGAGGTTCGATTTTCGGCCGTAAACGCATAGAATGGCGCAAACGATTCACAACAGGGGGAAAAGAGATGAAAAAGAAAACCGTCATGCTGCTTACCGGGATTCTCTGCGCGCTGGTGCTGATGAGCCTGCCGGCGGCCGGCTTGAGTGCCGACCAGCAGGTTTACAAGCTCAAATTTGCCTGGAACGACATCTGGGGCCCGAAGTTCAGGGCATCCCAGATCTACCGCCCGGGAGGGGAGATGCAGCGCATGCTTTTCGAGCGCAGCGGCGGGCGTATCCAGCTGGAAATCATCCCCCGGATGTTTTCCGGCAACGACATTTTTATGGCGGTGGCCAAGGGCAAGGCGGATATGGGGGATGTCCCCATGCCGTTTCTTTCGGGCACCTATCCCATCTGGAACTGGGGTGAAATTCCGGGAATCGTTTCCGAAGATCCGGTCCAGGGGCTGGCCGAGGAGCTTGCCGTGTATCAGGACCCCAAGGTCCAGGCGATCTACGATGAGACCCTGGCCAAGTTCAACCTGAAATACTGGTTTGTCACCCAGTGGGACCCGGCCAACGGCATCTGGAGCAACAAGGAGATCACAAAGCTGGATGACCTGAAGGGCATGAAAATCCGCGTCGGCGGCTACCTGCCCACCCAGGGCCTCAAAGCCCTGGGGGCCAGCCCGGTGACGATTTCGGGCTCCGAGCTGGCGCCGGCCATGATGGCCGGCACCATCGATGCCGTTCTGACCAGCCTGGGCTACGGATATTCCATCGGCCTGTCCAAGGTCTCCAAATACTTCACCCTGACGCCGCTCTCACCCACATGGACCGCCGTCACGCTGGTGAACCGCAAGACCTTCGAGTCGCTTCCGGCTGATCTTCAGGAAGTGCTGATGCAGGTCGGGCGTGAACTGGAGCAGATGGTCAGCTTGTCCACCACCGCCGAGTACGTTATGAGCCTCGACACGGTGGATCTCTCCGGGGTCAAGCGCACCCGCTTCGAGGGCGCCGAGCTGGCAAAAGTGATCCAGCAGTGCCAGTCCGTGGAACAGGAATGGCTGGGGATTGACGGCCCATGGAAAGCCAAGCGCCCCGAACTGCTGGAAGCGGTCAAGGCCGCGGTCTCCGATTACCGGTCCTTTACGGGCAAATGATTGTCCGTTCTTAAAACCACCCGGGGGCGGCGGACGATGATCCCGTCCCGCCGCCCCCCGGGGGCACCCGTTCGGGCAGGTCGATGGCGATGCAGAAGCTTGTGGCAATAATCGAAACCATCACCGAGATTGTCAGTGGGCACCTCCAGGCCTGGCTGGTCTTTTTCCTCATGGTCATGGTGCTGGTGGAGGTCCTGACCCGCTACCTGCTCCAGGCACCCCTCGCCGTGGCGGACGAGATGGGGGGCTACGCCCTGGTTTCGATCACCTTTATCGGCCTGGCCTACACATGGAAGGAGGACGGTCACGTCCGGGTGGAGCTGGTGACCAACCTGCTGCCCGCTCGAGTGCGGCAGGGGTTGCGCTTTCTTATCCTGCTGATGGCCACCGCCTTTTGCGTCCCCATGATTTTGGGTTGCTACGAACTGCTCCAGGATTCTCTTCTCTTCGAAGCCCGCAGCGGCAGTTGGATGCGAACCCCGCTGGTCTATCCCCAATCCCTGCTGCTGATCGGCTCGGTGCTGCTCTTTTTCCAGCTGGTTGCCGAAATCATCAAGGCCGTCAGGAAGTTCCAAACCCTTAAAGAGGAGGGGCAGGGCTGATGGGCGGCGAAATCCTGGTGGCCATCGCGCTGATTGCCGGGCTGTTCCTGCTGCTGATCATGGGGCTGGAGATCGGCTGGTCGGTGGGCATCGTGGCGGTGGCAGGGCTGCTCTGGTATGTGGATCAACCCATCGGGCAGCTGGCCGAGACGACTTTCGGCGCGCTCAATTCGTTTACCCTGACGGCCCTTCCGCTGTTTGTCTTCATGGGCGGGATCCTCGGCAACACCGGCGTCAACGAGAGCCTCTTCGGGGCCGTCGAGAAATGGGTCGGCGGCCTGCCCGGCGGGCTGGCCTGCTCGGTGATCTGCGGCAACGCGATCTTTGGCGCCATGTGCGGCTCCACCATCGCCGCCACGGCGACCTTTGGTAAAATTGCCTTCCCCGTCATGGAGGCCAAGCACTATTCGCCGAAGCTGGCGCTGGGCTCGATTGCCTCCGGCACCGTGTTGGCGCCCCTGATTCCCCCCAGCATCCTGTTGATCCTCTATGGCGCCTGGCAGGGCCTGTCGATTGTGGACCTGCTGGCGGCCGGGCTGATTCCGGGAATTTCGCTCACCGTTCTGTTTATCATCACTATTATCGTTCAGGTGAAGCTCAACCCGGCGTTGGCGCCCCCGACGGTCCGCTACCCCTGGGGGGAAAAGCTCAAGGCGCTGGTGGAAGTGCTGCCCTTTGCCGGGGTGATCCTGGGGGTCCTGGGCGCCATTTTCGGCGGGTTCATGACCCCCACCGAGGCCGCCGGTCTGGGGGCCTTTTTGAGCATTCTCCTGACCCTGGCCTACCGTAAACTGACCTTTGCCATCCTTCGCCGGAGCCTGCTGGACACGGTCAAGGTAACCTCCTTCTCGCTTTTCATCATGGCCATGTCCACCCTGATCTCGCATGTGTTCAACTCCGCCGGGATCATTCCGATGATCAAGGATTTCGTCATTTCCCTGCCCATCGGCAAATACGGGGTCATGGCGCTCTTTTTCCTGATGTATTTTTTCATGGGAATGTTCTTCGACTCCTGGTCGATGCTCTTTCTGACTTTTCCCTTTGTGATGCCGGTCATCGTCGGGCTGGACATCAACCCCATCTGGTGGGGGATCGTCTACGTCATGGCCGGCGAGCAGAGCACCATCACCCCGCCCTTCGGATTGAGCCTTTTCGTGCTGCGCGGGGTGGTGCCCTGGCATTCCATGGGAACGATCGTGCGGGGCTCGCTGCCGTTTCTGATTCCCATATACCTCAACGTTTTGCTGCTGTTCCTGTTTCCCCAGTTCGCCCTCTGGCTGCCCAGCGTCCTGAAGGGCGGGTGAGGTTTGTTGGGTCGATTTGTGCTGGCTGCCGCCAGCCCGCCATCAATTGAAAGGAGAGCCGCGATGAGTTGTCATAACCGCATGCGCTTCTACGGCGAAGAGCAATTGGCGCTGATGAAAGACCGGATTTTCGAACTGCTCGAAAAACGGGGCGTCAAGATGGACCACGAGGAGGTCATGCAGCGCCTTCAGAAGGCCGGCGCCCGGGTGGACTTCGCCGCCAAGATGGTGCGTTTTCCGCGGGCGTTCATGGCGGAGCAGTTGGCCAAGGCCCCCAGGGAATTCAGCCTGGTCGGCCGCAACGGCAATTTTGCCTTGCAATTTCCTCACCCCCAGGGGCTTTTCTACACCCGCCTATGCACCGGCGGTCAGAACTGGCTGGACCCCGAAAGCGGCGCGTTCCGCCGGGTGACCATCGAAGACCTGGCCTACTGGCGGCAGCTCTCGGACCGCCTACCGCACATCGACTACTCGCCCTTCCTGGTGCCGGACAACGTGCCGTCCCCCACCGCCGACGTCCACGCCCTGCGGACCATGTTGGAAAACGGCGAAAAACACATCTGGATCCAGCCCTACAGCGGGGAGTCGGTTCCCTACCTGGCGCGTCTTCTGGTGGCATCCGCCGGCGGGGAAGAGGAGCTTGAAACCAGCCCGCTGGCCAGTTGGGTCACCTGTTCCCTGAGCCCGCTGGATTTCAAGTGGATGGACATGGAAATCATCCTCCAGGGCGCCCGCCTGGGATGCGCCATGCAGCCCTGCAGCCTGCCGGGCTCGGGTGCCACCGGCCCCTTCACCGCGCCCGGGGTGGTGCTGCTGTCTGCGGCCGAAAACCTGGTCATGCTGGCGGTCGCCCAGATTGTCCGGCCGGGAACGCCGGTCGTGGCCACCTCCCTGCAGTTCTCGGCGGACATGCGCACCGGCCGCAGCCTGCAGTCCAGTGTCGAGTCTCTCCGTCAGTCGGCCCTCTTTCCGCAGCTGATGCAGGACGCCTTCGGCGTTCCGGCGCACACCTACGGCAGCGGTTCGGACTCGCCCGATATCGACGCTCAGGGCATGGTGGAGCGGTCTTTGCGGGCCATGCTGATCGCCTCTTGCGGGGCCGCCGTGCTGGGCGGTGCCGGCCAGCTGGAAGTCGCCTGCAGTGTAAGTCCGATTGCGCTGGCCATCGACAACGAGATCTTTGGGATGGTAAAGGCCATCATCGCGGAGATGAAATTCGACGATGATGCCCTGGCCTGGAAGGAGTTGATGAGCATCGAGCCGGGGGGCCAGTTCCTGACCAACCCGCACACCTTCAAGCACTGCCGCGAGGTTTTTCTGCCAATCAATTTCACCCGCCTGACCCGGGACGCCTGGGCCCAGGCCGGCGGCAAGGATCTCAACCAGAGGGTGCGCGCGTATCTCCGGGAGGTGATGAAGGACGCCGGCCCCATCGCCTTGCCGGAAGCCGCCCGCAAGGAAATGGCGGCTATTGTCCAGGCGGCGGATGAAAAGCTGGCCAAATGAAAATGGCTGAGGGCCGTGGCCACCAAGCCGCAACCACCCGCAAACCATGCTCAAGGAGAGCCGTGATGATCGATTATAACGCCATAACCGAAACGCTGATGAAGGGGGATGCCGAACGGTTGACGGTCCTGGTGCGCGAGGCCCTCGAGGGGGGCGCCAAGGCCGGGGAGGTGTTGAATACCGCCCTGATCCCGGGGATGGACGTCGTCGGCCAAAAGATGGAAACCGGTGACCTGTTCATCCCGGAGGTCTTGATGTCGGCCCAGGCGATGAGTGCCGCGGTGGAAATTCTCAAGCCGCTGCTGGGGGAGGGGGAGGCCGCCACCCCGGGCAAGGTGGTGATCGGCACGGTCAAGGGCGACCTGCATGACATCGGCAAGAACCTGGTGACCATGATGATCGAAAGCGCCGGCTTCGAGGTCGTCGATCTGGGGGTGGACGTCTCCCCGCAGCAGTTCGTCGAGGCCATCAAAACCCACCAGCCCGATGTCGTCGGGCTCTCGGCGCTGCTGACCACCACCATGAACATGATGCAGCAGACCATCGCCGCCATCGTTGCGGGCGGCTGCCGCGAGCGGGTCAAGATCATTGTTGGGGGGGCCCCGGTCACCGAGCGCTTCGCGGCCGAGATCGGGGCCGACGGCTACGCCGCCGATGCCGGCGCCGCCAGCAAGCTGGTCAAGTCTTTTTTCAACTGAAGCGTTGCGGGCCAAACCCCGACGGAGGCGAGTCCCTGTCGGCGGTCGGCCCGGAAATTTAGATTCGATCCGAAGGGAGGCTGCATGGACATCGAGTCGCTGGGGGATCTGGCCCAAAAGCACATCCGGGAGCTGATCATCACCGGGGCCTTCAAGCCCGGTCAGCAGCTCAAGGAGGAGGAGCTCTGCAGCCGGTTTCAGATCAGCCGGCCCCCCATCCGCGAGGCCTTCAAGATGCTCGAGGCCGAGGGTTTGGTCACCCGCAGGCCGCGCCGCGGGGTGTTTGTGGCCGAGATCACCGCCAAGGATGTCTGGGAAATCTACACCCTGAAGGCGGTGATCTACCAGATGGCCACCTCCTTGGCCATGGCGGTGATGACCCCAAAGGACGTCGCGGCCCTTGAGGCTGCGGTCGCCCAGATGGCCGCTGTGGTCGCCAGTCCGCCGGTCGATCTGCGTCAGTACCAGCAGCACCATCGGGTCTTTCACGAGACGATTATGACCCTCGCGGGCAACGACCGGCTGACCCGGATCGAGCGCAACCTGCGCTTCCAGGTTTCCCGCATCAGCTACACTTCGCTGCAGGACCCGGGACACTTGCAGGACTCCCTCGCCTACCACCGCCGGATCGCTGCCGCCATGCGGCAGGGCGATCGCCCCCTGGCCTGCCGGCTGATGAAGGAGCACGTGCTGGACGCGCTGGATGTGGCCTTGCGGCTGCAGCCGTACGAATCCGGCGAGCCCGTCTCCGGCGCCGGGCCCTTTCCGGCCGACGCCGATCTGCTGGAAGTGGCGCTTTAGGACTTCGGACCCAAAAAGTACAGGACCCCGCAAAGGAGAACGAACATGACCGACCCCAAACCCCAGATCCGGACTATCTTCACGGTGGTCGAGGAAACCCACGCCGACGGCGCGCTCACCCTGAAGACGCCCACCCGCAAGGCGGCCTGCGCGGTGGTCTTCAAAAACCCGTTTGCCGGAAAGTACGTCGAGGACCTCTCCCTGCTGATCGAATGGAGCAAAGATCTCGGGACCATGCTGACCCAGCGGGCCGTGGCGGCGCTGGGGATCGCCCCGGACAAGGTCCAGAGCTACGGCAAGGCGGCCATTGCCGGCAGCCAGGGCGAGCGCGAGCACTGCGCGGCCCTGATGCACCCGGCCCTGGGCACGCCCATCCGCGCGAATGTCGGCGGCGGCAAGGCCCTGCTGCCCTCGGCCAAGAAGGTCGGCTATCCCGGCTGCCCCATCGATCTGCCCCTGGGCCACAAGGACGCGGCTTACGTCCGCTCCCATTTCGACGCCATGGAAATCCGGGTGCCCGACGCCCCCCGGGGGGACGAACTGGTCCTGATCGTCGGGGTGACGGATTCCGGCCGGCCGGCCCCGCGGGTGGGTGGGTTGACCGTGGACCAAATCACGGGCGAGGACGGCCTACGCTAGCCCGGGAGACGGGCGGGGCGCCAGGCTCGGCCGCGCCCGGTCGTCGTCTCGGATCTGAAAGAGGAACGAGGATGGATGCCAAAACGGTTCATATCGCCTTTACCTTAAACGGCCAGCCCCGGGCCCTGGACATTCCCGCGACGGCCAGCGCGCTGCAGGTGATCCGCGATCTGATCGGCCTCACGGGCACCA
>JAJDNY010000172.1 GCA_022340425.1 Desulfobacteraceae bacterium
GCAAGCTAAAGCGTTCTCGTGCGACTTGCATGTGTTAAGCACGCCGCCAGCGTTCATTCTGAGCCAGGATCAAACTCTCCAATTAAACCCTCTGCGGCCAATAAATCGACCGAGAATTGACTCTTGACCCTCTCTTCTCTCCCACTACCCAGTTTTCAAAGATCAAATCGCTCGACCCAATGGGCCAAAACACCAAATTAAGCGCGAAAACTTTTTTGGCAAGCGCTTTTTTTGAATTCAAAAAAAGCCAGGCTTCTTTACAGGGCAGTTGACCTGTTGTCAACTGAAAAAAGTTTTTTCGCACCGATTTTCGGTGAATCCGAACCGCCTTCACCAAAACCAGAGATAACTACACGGACCTTTTGGACTTGTCAACAAAAAAATCTTTTTTTTCCGGGGTCCTCAAGCCCACAGCACCGATTCGCCCGGAGGACTTCGCCGCCCCTTTGCCGGGAAATCGCGTGCCAGGGGCTGCCATCACCCATTGCCGCCCCGCAACAAGATGCTGGCTGCGTCTCAAGAGGGTTGGCCGAAGCGCTGGAAAGCGCTATAGAAATAAATCGGGTGCAAAACACCGGTATCCTTTCCGGGGCTGTGGGGCGGCGATGAGGTGCCGCGGCTGCCATCGATTTGAGGAAATTTGAAATATGTTATCAGAGCACAGGCGGTGGGCAAGCGGGCCGGCGCCGGCGGCCCTGATCGCTTTCGAGGCGGTCTCCCTGCGAATTGGCCGAAGCCGCATTCTCGAGGGGGTTACCTGGCGGGTCAGGCGGGGGGAGCAATGGGTTGTACTGGGACCCAACGGCGCCGGCAAATCCACCTTGCTAGCGGCGGTCGCCGGGCGAGTGGCGGCAGTGGCCGGACGAACTTACCGGTCAGACGAGATGGCGCGCCGCAGTGCGGTCGGTTATATCTCCTTCGATCTCCAGCGTCGGATTCTGCAACAGGATGCCGACCGGGACCAAGCCCGGTATTTCAGCCGCGATTTCAGTCGCGGGCTTCCGGTTCGAAGCCTCGTTTTTCCCGATGGCGAAGGGGAGCAAGGCATGCTGCAGGGCCCCGGTCTCATCGGGCGCCTCAAAATCGGACATCTGATGGACCGCGAGATACGGGCGCTTTCAACCGGTGAGATGCGCAAGGTGCTGATCGCCCGGGCGCTGGTGGGAAAGCCGGGCCTGCTGATTCTCGATGAGCCCTTCGACGGGCTCGACCGCGGTGCCCGGGAAGACCTCGCCGCCATGGTGGACGTCTTGATGCGCGCCGGCTTGACGGTGATTCTGGCAACCAACCGTTTGGAGGAAATTCCCCAGGGCGTCTCCCACGTCCTTGGGCTGAAAGAGGGGCGGGTGATGTTCAGCGGCTCCCGCGCATCACTTCTGAAGGCGGCATTTCTCGATCGGTTGTATGGCGCGCCGGCGGCGGCCGCCGGCCGTGGGCGGGTTTCTGGATCACCCCGCTCGGCCGCACGGGAATGGGGCGGGCGGCAACCCCTGGTTGAGATGCGAAAGATAACGGTCCGCCATGGCCCGCTGACGGTGGTTGAAAATCTCGACTGGGTCATCCGAAGGGGTGAAAATTGGGCCTTGGTGGGCCCCAACGGATCAGGCAAGACCACGCTGGTCAAAATGATCAGCGGTGATCATCTCCAGGCGTACGCCAATGAAATTTATCTGTTCGGCAGGCGCCGGGGCAGCGGTGAGAGCATCTGGGAGATCAAAGAAAAAATCGGTCTGGTATCCTTCGAGCTTCAGGTGGGCTACCGGGCGGAAATTGCGGCTTTATCCGTGGTGGTCTCCGGGTTTTACAGTTCCATCGGGCTCTACCGGATCGCCGAGCGCGAGCAGCGTCGGGCCGCTTTGGGCTGGTTGGCCTTGCTGGGGATCGAAGACCTGGCCCCAAAGCCTTTCGCCCACCTTTCCCAGGGTCAGCAGCGGATGGTGCTGCTGGCGCGGGCGATGGTGAAACGGCCGCTGCTGCTCTTGCTGGACGAACCTTGTCAGGGGTTGGACCCGTCCAATCGCCGGATGGTGTTTGAAGTCATCGAGGCCATCGGGCGCCAAGCCGGGACCCAGATCCTGCTGGTGACCCATTTCGAAAGCGAAATGCCGGACTGTATCCGCCATGTCCTGCGGTTGGGAGGCGGCTTGCAGACCGATCAGAGCGTCCGCAAAGCGCGGTAGGTTGAAAGCGCGCCCCAGAGGGTTCAGGGATTGAGGCGGAGGGGTTTGGCGTGGGGAATGCGTTCGTCTTTTTTCCCTTTACGGCGTCGAATGACGCTGCAGCTTCCGACGGCAACGGATTCCTCGATTCTGGGGTTCTGGGTTCGCCCGCTTTGTTCAATCAACTTGCGAAGCCGGGCTTCAATCTCGTTTTTTTTGTTTTCATCCATTCTTTAATCTTTCAAAACGTCATCATCGGCCCCTTTTTTGGGGTTTTTTCGGCGAATTATGCCGGCAAGTCCGATCATGACACAGCCTGTTGCAAAGACGGCCAGGGGTTCCGGGTTGAGGCCCTGCACTGATCCCTCAAGGGGAGTGAAAGGGCTGTAATAGACCGCGTAAGCGATCCCTGAAAAGAGCGAAATCCCCACAAGCACACTGCTGAACAGCCATTTCATTTTCTGCCTCCTCCAAATCGCGGGTGAAGTTGCGCTGAGGAGTCAGCAATAAGTGTGCCCTGGGAGTGTTTTTGGTGTTAAGTCTAATAAAAAAAATAGGTTGTGGTTAAATTGGTATTGGTCGGGGCCTCAGTTTTTGGGATGGCGCCTTCTTGTATCTTGGGAAAAGCGTTTCTCAATTGGTAAAAAACCTTCTCACGTCCGAATGCCGCCGCAAGGACCCGTCGCTGGACAAAAGCGCGAATTCTGTGTGGTTGAAGGGCAAAGGGCAATCCGCAGCCGGCGCTGGGGCGGTAAGGCATCCCCGGCCGTCGCTGCGAAAAACCCGGTTTTTCGGCAACGGCTGCGTTTTTGCGGGGTGAAACGCTCAATTCTGGGCTGCGGTCGAAGTTTGGGCATATTTTGCTGGGCGGGCCCGACGGCATGACGTGGTATTGTGCTGATTGGGTTAACGATCCCAGGGTTTATGCGCGGTGCGGCGCTTTCCGCAAGAAATTGTGCTGGAGAACTTATCGGTTGTCATTCGGGATGACTTGATGGTGTCGGGCGGCCCGCAGCACCGGGGCGGTTGTGCAAGCGCCCGATTTCTGTCTTCCACGGTTTCCGGGTGTTTGTGACAAAACCTGAAGCCCGCGCTATTTGTCGCAATTTCTGCGGCGCAAGTTGACCTTTTCAAGGGGCGTCATTTTTTTCGAGGCTGTTTAGAAAATCGCGAAACCAAGCCGGGTTCCATATCAAGATGTAGGCCAGAAAAAGAGCCGTCAACGGCAAGTAAAAAACCACGGCATCCACGATGAGAATGACCAGCGCCACCACTATCCGATATGCACCGCGCATGGGTCTGGTTGTCAAAAGCAGGGAAAGTCAGGAAAAGCGGCCAATCGGTTGAGCACATGGATCGGCCGCTGATTTGAGATTCGCGCCCGCGTGTGAACCATATGGGCCTTGAAAGGGAGTAACGAGTTGATTTTTTTTGGTGGAGCTGAGGGGGCTCGAACCCCTGACCTCATGACTGCCAGTCATGCGCTCTCCCAGCTGAGCTACAGCCCCTTACCGAAAAGGCTCTATTAGCGGGGATTGCCGGAATTGTCAATCTTTTTTTTATCCACCCATCGACGGCCAGAAGGACCCGCACGCTTGGCCTCGCCCCGCCTCTGGCGGCGGCTTGCGGCGCAGACTGCGGGACTTTCCGCAGGAGCTTGCTTCATATCGAATTTGTTGACAAAAAAGGAGATTCTCCATAGGATTGGGCCAACCACTAAAGGCCTGCCGCCGGCGCGGCGGCCCAAAATAAAGATTGCATCATGAGACCCAAAGGTGATTTCAAGAGCCGGCTGATGCCCGGATTTCAGACCCCTTCGGCCGCTGCGAGGTTCAGTCCGAAGCCCACAGACGCGCAGGGTTTTTTCGAGGACTTCGATGCCGCCGAACTTTACTGTCCCCAGTGTGGACAGGCCGTCCCCGTCATTAAACGGCTGTTTTTGATCCTTCCGGAAGGAGACAGATACGAATACCGGTGCCGTTTTTGCGGGACAACGGTGGGCACCAAGATCGAACGCTCCGGGCGTCCCAATATTCTGGTCAAATAGCCGGTTTCCAACCTGCCCTGGCGGGTTGCGTCGGATGCGCAACCACCTTGGCAGCCGGTTCACGTGTCATCCTCTGGCGCCAGGGCCTCGCGACCCTTAACCTGCCCGAAAAACCGCTGCGAGTCGCCACCCGCGGGGCGGTCACGACGTGGGTCAAGGCTCACCCGACGCTGACCGCAGCCTGTCCGCCGGCAGTTCGCAGCGTTCTGTCGGCGGCTTTGCGCACGGGGTTTGCCGAATGGTGCGGTGATTAAAACTTTATTGCCTCTCGTCGATAATTACTGAACTAAAGGTGAAATAAAATGTTGAGACTCATGCGCGACTACGCGACCAGTTGGTTGATCAAGGTCTTGTTGGGTGCGTTTGTTATCGTCTTTATTTTCTGGGGGGTGGGCAGCTTTCGGGAGCGGCGCGCGGGGCGGGTGGCGCTGGTCAACGGCCAACCCATCGACGTTGCGGCCTACAACCGTGCTTACAACAACCTGATTGAACAATACCGCGGGCGATTTGGCGGCAACCTGACCGATGAGATGCTCCAGATGTTCGGGGTCAGAAAACAGGCCCTGGAAGCCCTCGTCAACCAGAAACTGCTGCTTCAGGAGGCGCAGAAACTGGAATTCCATGTTTCCGAAGACGAGCTGGCCGCGGCAATCCGTGAAATTCCGGCCTTCCAGCAGGCCGGCAGCTTCGACCCGCGCCGCTACAACGCGCTCCTGACGCAGTTGCGTTTTAGCCCCGAGGAGTTTGAAGTCCAGCAAAAGGAAGCCATGCTCATCGACCGGTTGCGGGCGTTTGTGCTGGGCAATGTCAAAGTATCAGAGGGCGAGGCCCGCGCCTGGTACGATTGGCAGAATACCGAGGTGAATCTCGACTATGTGCGCTTCAGCCCGGAGTCCTACGGGGAAATTGAATTAACGGCCGAGGCGCTCAAGGCCTACTACGATCAGCATCAGGAAAACTACAAGACCGAGCCCCAGGTCAGGGCCTCCTACCTGGTCTTTAATTTCGATGCCTACAACGACCGCGCTACGGTGGGCGATGACGAGCTCCAGGAGTACTATGACCTGCATCGCAGCGAGTTTGAGCAAGCTGAAACCGCTGAGGCGCGCCATATTCTGTTCAAACTGGAGGCCGGCGCCACCGCGGAAGAGGCTGCCAGGGCAGAGCAGAAGGCCCGCGAGGTCCTCAAGCTGGCGCGATCAGGCCAGGATTTTGCTGAACTGGCCAAGCAGTACTCCCAAGGCCCGTCCAAGGATCGGGGCGGGTTTTTGGGGGCCTTTACGCGCGAGGAGATGGCCGCCCCCTTCGCGGAAAAGGCCTTTTCCATGAAAGCCGGCGAAATCAGCGAGCCGGTGCGCACCGAATTCGGGTGGCACATCATCAAGCTGGAGAAGATCACCCCGGCTTCGGTCCAAAGCCTGGATCAGGCCAAGCCCGGCATCCTTGAGAAGCTAAAAGCCGAACGGGCCAAAAGCCTGGCCTATGATGATGCCGAGGCGGCCTACGAGGCGTCGCGGGACGGCGAAGATCTTGCCGAACTGGCCAAACGCCTGAATCTTGCGGTCCAAACCACCGGTTTTTTCTCCCGCCAGGGGACTGAAATCGATCTCAAGGAACCTGCCCGCTTTGCGGCCGAAGCCTTCGAACTGGCGCCGATGGCGATCAGCGATATCCAGGATTTCGGTGATGGTTATTACCTGTTGCAGACCACCGAAAAAAAACCGGCCCAGGTGCAACCGCTGGAGTCGGTGGCGGCGGCGGTGCGGGCCGATCTTCTCAAAGAAAGACAGGCTGAACAGGCCGCCAAGGACGCCGAAGCTTTCCTGGCGGAAGTCAGGCAGGGGAAAACGCTCGCCCAAGCGGCCGCGCCGCTTAACCTCACGCCGATGGAAACCGGCTTTTTCAAGCGCAATGCCGCTATTCCCGAAATCGGCTATGAGCAGGATCTCTCCGCGACGGCCTTTGAGTTGAACGCCCAAAACCCGCTGCCGGAAAATATCATTAAAGGCGCCGAAGGGGTTTATGTAATTCATTTCAAAGCCCGCAGGGCCCCGGAAGCCGATGGATTTCAGGCTGAAAAGGCGGATATCGAAGCGATGCTCCTGCAACAGAAAAAATCCAAGGTTTTCAGCGAGTGGCTGGGGCAGATCAGGAGCCGAAGTGAAATTAGCTACGAGGAGAACTACCGGGAGTAGGGGTAGTGGCTGCTGAAAGCGGCGCCTTGCATCGGCCTGGTCACCCCCGGCCAATGCGGACAGGCCCCCTTTTCAGGCGGCGCGTGTGAAACACCCTTTTCAGGGAGAGACACCCAATGGGATTCTTGAGGCCAAAAGCGCAAAACACGGATCATTTCGCCATGAAAAAATGCCCGGAGTGTCTGACCGAGTTGCCCATAGAGGCCAAGGTCTGCGATGCTTGCCGACGAAAGGTCGGTCCGGTCACACCTTACGGGCACGCCAAAAAACCTTTTGACTGGAGGGCCTACAGTCTCTGCCTGGTGGCCTGGGCCACTCTGGGCATTTATGTCTGGTGGGCCTTTCTGAGATGAAGCCACAAACCACGAGGAATTCCATGGCGGCATTGTCCCGGACGGAGAAGGCGCGCCTGCTGCACCTGGCGCGCTCGGCGATTGTGACCTGGCTGGACACGGGGGCCTCCCCCCCGTTGCCGGCGGATCTGACACCGATAATGCTTCAAAAACGGGGGTGCTTCGTCACCCTTCACAAACACGGAGCGCTGCGCGGCTGCATCGGCACGCTTGAACCGGTCAAAGCCCTGGGGGCCTGCGTTGTTGAAAACGCCATCAACGCGGCTTTCCGCGATCCGCGCTTCACACCCCTGGAGTCCTCCGAACTGCCCGCCGTGGAAATTGAAATAAGCGTCCTGACGCCCCCCCGGGAGCTGCATTTTCAGGAGCCGGAAGGGTTGAAAAAGCAGCTCGAGCCCGGCAAACACGGGGTCATTCTCAGCCAGGGGGGGGGCTCGCGCGACGTTTCTGCCCCAGGTCTGGCAGCAGTTGCCCGATGTCGAAACCTTCCTCACCCACCTCTGTCAAAAGGGGGGCATGCCAGGCGCCTGCTGGAAAGACCCAAACACACGGGTATCGGTCTACGAGGTTGAGTACTTCAAGTGAGGCGGGCGGCTGCGGCTGCCGCCCGACCTGCTTTGAGGGCCCCGGAAAAAAAATAATTCCACATCTTGCTTGTCTTTTGGCCCGTCCCCGGCGTTACAGCCGCCGGCACATATCTCGATATGCGCCAACGGATGTGCCTTGGTGACGAACCAAAATCCGGCGCCATATTGTGGAATTATTTTTTACCGTGACCCTGAATCAGCGGGCGATCATGGCCCGCATCATATCCCCGGCGTTCTGGGCATGATCTGCGATGGAGCCGACAATCTCCGCCAGGCGGACCATATGGAATACGGTGATGGGATCGGTTTCGATCTGAAAGATTCTCAACTTCAGATGGTCTTCGGCCTCATCGGCCAGGCGCTCCTGCTCCCTTAAGGTGCGGACAATTCTTTTGACGACCATCCGCTGATTTTCAGAATAGCTGCTGAAGTACTTGCGTGCTTCGGCCACCATCCTGCTGAGCTCATCCACCGGGTCGATAACCGCATCCACCAGCAGAAGAAAATCTTTTTCGAGTTCCCCGGGAACGCCGGGCTCGATCCTGAAGGAAATCCAGTTCAGGGCATCTTCCAGCGCATCCAAAACGCTGTCCTGTTCGCCCAGGTAGCGGAAGAGGGTGAATTTGTCCACCTGCAGGATCGCCCCTTTGGGGATATGGCCCCGGATGCGGCGCTTGATGGCGTCGGCCTGGCTTTCGATCCGGGCGACCTCTTTGCGCAATTCCTCGAAGGAATCGCATTTCTGGACCAGGAGGCACTCGATTGCGTGCTGGAATATCCAGGCGCATTCTTTGACCTTTTCCGCGTGCTCCTCCAAACCGCTGAAGGGCGAGGTCATGAACATTGAAACGAAGGGGATACGCATCACCGTCTCCTCAGATGAAAAACCGGAGCAGTTTGAAAATCACCATGCTGGTGAGGGCTGCAGCCGGGACCGTTAACACCCAGTAGATCATTATTTGAACGACCACCCCGAAGTTAACCGCCTCCATGCCGCGCGCAAGACCCACGCCCATGACACCCCCCACCGCCGCGTGGGTCGTGGACACCGGCAGCCCCAGCTTGGAGGCCAAAAGGACGGTGGTGGCGGCCGCGAAGTCCACGCAGAACCCGCGCGTGTTGGTCAGCGTCGTAATCTTGTTGCCGATTGTGTGCATCACCCGGTGCCCGGCCATGGCGATCCCGCAGGCGATTCCCACACCGCCGAAAAACAGCAGAAAAATCGGAACCGGGACCTTTGTGCCGACATTCCCGGTTTTGACCAAAAAATAGATGACCGCCACCGGCCCGATGGCGTTGGCGACGTCATTGGCGCCCTGGGCCAGGGCCACGTAACAGGAGGTACCGATCTGGATTCGGCGGAAGATCTCCTCCACGCCGCTGCGGTGGTCCCGGATATAACGTCGGATCAGCCCTTTGCCGGCCATTCCGAAAAAAACGGCCAGCAGGAAGGCCAGGAGCACCGCCATTGGGGCGCCGATGGCGATCTTGCTGCCCAGCGGGGTCTTGAAAAGAAACGAGAGGGCGATCACAAAAATGGTTGCGCCGATAAACCCGGGTGAGAGCCTGATCGCCGACTGGAAGGCATCCTCACGGGAAAGGATGAACTTCAGGATGATCTTGAAAAGGGCGATGGCGATAATCAGACTGAAAACCGGCGAAATGACCCAGCTCAGGACCACCGCCGCGAGTTTGCCCCATCGAATGCAGTCCGTCCCGCCGGCCATGATGCCGAAGCCGATCATCGCCCCGACAATGGAGTGGGTGGTGGAAACCGGGAGGGATTTCCAGGTGGCGAAACTGACCCACAGGGCGGCCGCCAGCAGTGCGGACAGCGCGCCGATGAGCGCCAGGTGGGGATCGGTCAGGATGTCGGTGGAAACGATGCCTTTGCGGATGGTGTCGGTCACGTGGGAGCCCATGAAAACCGCGCCCACCACGTTGAGGATCCCGGCGATGAAGATCGCTTGGCGGATGGTGATGGCCTTGGCGCCCACCGCGGAGGCCATCGAATTGGCGACGTCGTTGGCGCCGATGTTCCACGCCATGTAGAAGCCAAACGTAAAGCCGATTATCAGAATAGAATATTCTGGCGTCATCGAAATTTCAAGCCGGGTTTCCGGTTGGCCGGATCGTCTCAGCGTCTGCGCCCCCGCAACCGGCGGCGGGGATTGCGGCCGGAGCTGAAAATGATGACACTCCTGGGGCCGAGTCTTTCAGTGCGCACCGCAGCAGTGCCTCACACCGATGCGCAGCGAGAATTCCGCCGTTCGGCCGGGTCCGGCCAGGCTGCGCGCTCACGCTGACGGGGCTTAACACGCCGGGGGCGAAAAATAAACCCCCAGACCCAAACCGAATTCCCCTTCGATGGCTCGCCCCGCTTGGCTGCGGTTTATCAGCCAAGCACTGCAGCCGATCAGCGGAGACGTTTGGGTCGGCCGGCCGCAAGGCGGTTGAATTCCCGGCGGGTGCGCTTATCTTGTCCGTCATGCGCGTCGGCTCGCGGCCCTTTTCCGCCGCTGAGGGTGTGTTTACGGCCGGAGGTTGCGGTCGGCCCGACGCTCCGCCGCGCTTCCGTTGACCGCCGAAATATCCTTCCCAAGGAGCTGTCATGACCCACACCACATCCGCAGGCCGATATCTCAAGGCCAAGCGTTGGCCGCTGGTTATTTTTCTGATCATTTTGCTGGGCTTGCTGGGCGGCCTGCCGGGCGCATCCCCGGGCGAGGCTGCGGGGCCCGGCTGGCCCCATGAAACCAGCGACCTGGCACCGGATCCGGAGGTGACTTTTGGCCGGCTGCCCAACGGGTTCCGCTATGTTTTGATGCCCAACCGAACCCCCCGCGCGCGGGTCAGCATGCACCTCAACATTCAATCCGGGTCTTTGCAGGAATCCGATGCCCAGCAAGGCCTGGCCCACTTTCTGGAGCACATGCTTTTTAACGGCTCCACCCATTTCCCGCCCGGAGAGCTGGTGAAGTATTTTCAGAGCATCGGGATGCAGTTCGGGCCGGATGCCAACGCCCATACCGGCTTCGACGAGACCGTCTACGACATTCTGCTGCCCGACGGCGACCGCGCCAGCATCGAAAAAGGTCTTCTGGTGCTGCGGGATTACGCCGACGGCGCACTATTGCTGCCGGCTGAAATCGACCGCGAGCGCAAGGTCATTCTGGCGGAAAAGCGGACCCGCGACAGCGCAGCCTACCGCACGTTCGTGGCCTCTTTTGCATTTTCGTTCGGTGATGCGCGGATTGCCCGACGGCTGCCCATCGGCCTTGCGGAGGTCATCGAAAAAGCCGGCCGGGCGGAGCTCGAGGACTACTATGAAACCTGGTACCGGCCCGAGCGCATGGTTCTCGTGATGGTCGGGGATTTCGATCTGCCGACGGTCGCTTCGGCCATCCAGGAGCGGTTTGCCAGTCTCACCGCCCGGCGCACCCCCCAGCCCGATCCCGACCCCGGCCAACCGGAGAACAACGGGGAGCGTTTTTTTCACCATTTTGAAAAAGAGGCCGGAAAAACCCGGGTGAGCATCGAGGTGTTGAGCAGGGTCGACGAGGAGGCCGATAGCGTCGCCCTGCGCCACCGTGAACTGCTTGAAGAGATGGCCGACCGCATGGTCCAGAATCGACTCGACGCCCTGCTGGGCGAGCCGGAAACCCCCTTTACGGCCGCGAGCGTGGGATCCGGGCGTTATCTGGGACATTTCGACTACGCCGAAATATCGGCGGACTGCGACCCGCAAAAATGGGCCGAGGCCCTTTCCCAAATTGAACAGGTGCTGCGCCAGGCCCTGGCCTACGGGTTCACCGTGGCTGAACTGGATCGCGTCAAAAAGGACCTTCAATCCGAGTTGGATAAGGCCCTGGAACAAGCCGGTACCCGCGATAGCCGTGACCTGGCGCGCAGCATCATCCGCAGCGTCAACACGGGCCGGGTGTTCACCTCCCCCGCCCAGGAGAAAGCACTGCTCTCCGATGCCGTTCAGGCCGCCACCCCGGAGTCAGTTGCTGCTGCCTTCAGAGGCAACTGGCCGTCCGATCACCGCCTGGTGCTGGTGACCGGCAATGCCCCCCTCGGGGATACGACCCTGGCGGCACGCGATGCGATTCGGGCCGTGTACCAGACCAGCCGAAGCGTGGCCGTGCTCCGGCCGAGTGAAGCCGAGACGCCCCGCTTCCCCTACCTGGCGCCGCCCACCGCCGGTGGGGTAATCGTTCGGCGGGAGCATTTCGCCGATAACGGGGTCACCCGTCTGAGCTTTGCCAACGGCGTGAAGCTCAACCTCAAGCCCACCGATTTCAAGGAAGGCGAAGTGCTGGCCACCCTTATTTTCGGCGACGGCCGTTCCGCTCAGCCGCTGGACAAACCGGGGCTGGCGCCGCTGGCCGAGGCGCTGATTAACGAAAGCGGCCTCGGCGGGCTGACCAAAGACGCCTTGGAACAGGCCCTGGCCGGCAAAACCAGCCGGGTGGAGTTCAGCGTCGAGGATCAGTGGTTTGTCCTGCGCGGGCGGACCTTGCCAGCGGAGCTCGACCTCCTGTTTGCGCTGCTCTATGCGCATCTGCAGGACCCGGGGATGCGGGTTGAGGCCTTCGGTCTGGTGATGCAGCGCTTCGATCAGGCCTTCGAGGCCCTGTCCCGTTCGCCGGACGGTGCCATGGAGCTTGAAGGGAGCCGTTTCCTGGCCGGCGGCGATCCGCGCTTCGGACTGCCGCCGCGCGAAAAACTCCAGACCCTTACCCTGGCCGATGTTCGCACCTGGCTCATGCCGGCCTTTGAAACCGAGCCGCTTGAAATCTCAGTGGTCGGGGATTTCGATCCTGAAGCGGTGGTCCAGGCGGCCGCCCGCTACTTCGGCGGCCTGCATGCGCGGCCCGGCCGCAAGGGCCCGGCGGCAGCTGCGGCGCCGCAGTTTCCGGTGGATCAACACCTGGCGCTGGAGGTAAAATCCGACATCCCCAAGGGCCTGGTGGTGGTGGCCTACCCGACGGATGACTTCTGGGACATTCACCGCACCCGCCGGCTGTCGGTGCTGGCCGAGGTTTTTTCCGACCGCTTGCGCCTGCGGGTGCGTGAAAAACTCGGGGCGGCCTATTCCCCCCATGCCTACAACTGGTCTAGCCGAGCCTTTCCGGGTTTCGGGATTCTGCGGGCGATGGTTTCGGTTGATCCCCGGGACGCCGAGCGGATTGCGGCCGAGGTGCGCGACATCGCCGCTGCGTTGGCCCGCGAGGGGGTCGCCGCCGACGAGCGCCAGCGCGCGTTGGAGCCGATTCTGACCAGCCTGCGGGAGATGCAGCGGACCAACCGCTACTGGCTGGAGCGGGTGTTGACCGGCTCCGCGCGCTACCCCCAACAGTTGGACTGGAGTCGCAGCCTCACCCGCGACTACGCGTCCATCAGCGAGGCGGAGTTGTCGGGGCTGGCACGGCGCTTTCTGGACAACCGGCGCTCCGCCGAGATCATCATCAGGCCGGAGGCGGGGGCGGACGGCAGTCTGGCGGATGCCGCCGGCGATGGCAGCGCCGCAGGCCACAGGAGATAGAGCTCTGCCGGCGCTTCTGGCGGATGCCTTCCGGCGGGCCCGAGAGGTCCCCGTTTGCTCCCTTTTTTACGTGACCCCAGCGCGGTTGGGTGTTTTTTAGGAGGCTGAGATGCTGTTGGATAAAGAAGCGCTGCGCTATCACCGGGAGCCGCGCCCCGGGAAGATCGAAGTGGTGCCCACCAAGCCGACCCTCTCCCAGGCCGACCTGAGCCTGGCCTACACCCCCGGTGTGGCCGCTCCCTGCCGTGCAATTCACCAAAACCCTGAAGCCTCCTACGAGTACACCGCCCGCAGCAACCTGGTGGGCGTCATCACCAACGGCTCGGCGGTTCTCGGTTTGGGCAATATCGGACCCCTGGCGGGAAAACCGGTGATGGAGGGCAAGGCCGTTCTTTTCAAACGCTTTGCCAACCTGGACGTGTTCGATATCGAGATCGACGCCGCCGACCCAGACGAGTTCATCGCCACCGTGGCGCGTCTGGAGCCGACCTTCGGCGGCATCAATCTCGAGGATATCCGGGCGCCGGAGTGCTTCTACATCGAGGAGCAGCTCAAGGCCCGCATGCAGATCCCCGTCTTTCACGACGACCAGCACGGGACCGCGATCATTTCCGGGGCTGCGCTGCTCAACGCCTGTCACCTGACCGGGCGGCGGATGGCCGATATCCGTCTGGTGATCAACGGCGCCGGGGCCGCGGCCCTCGCCTGCGCCCGGATCTACTGCAAACTGGGGGTGCAGCCGGCGCATCTCCTGGTGGTGGACTCGCGCGGGGTGATCCACACGGGCCGCACCGAGGGCATGAACCCCTACAAAGCGGCGTTTGCGGCCGACACTGCGGCCCGCACCCTGCTGGAAGCCGTCCGGGGTGCGGACGTCCTGGTGGGCCTTTCGGTCAAGGGCGCCTTCACCCCGGAAATGCTGGCCGCCATGGCCCCCAAGCCGGTCGTGTTTGCGCTGGCCAACCCCGACTCCGAAATCGACTACCAGCAGGCCAGGTCCCTGCGGCCGGATGCGGTGGTGGCCACCGGCCGTTCCGACACCCCCAACCAGGTGAACAACGTGCTGGGGTTTCCCTATATCTTCAGGGGCGCCCTGGACGTCCGGGCAACCGCCATCAACGATGAGATGAAAATCGCCGCGGTCATGGCTCTGGCGGCGCTTGCGCGCGAAGACGTGCCCGACAGCGTGGTGCGCGCCTACGGGGGGCGGCCGATCCGGTTCGGGCCGGAGTACATTATTCCCAAGCCCCTGGACTCCCGGGTCCTGCTGCGGGTGGTGCCGGCCGTGGCCGCCGCGGCGGTGAAATCCGGCGTGGCCCGCCTGCCCCTGCCCGGGCAGAGCGCTTACGTGAACCGCCTGGAGACCCTGCTGGGGCCCGAGCGCGAGATCCTGCGCAAGATCATCACCCGTGCCCAGCAGGCCCCCCGGCGGATCGTGCTGCCCGAGGGCAACCACCCGGTCATTCTGCGGGCCGCGCACCATGCCGCCAGGGAAAATATCGCTCGCCCGGTCCTGTTGGGCAACGAAGCCGAAATCAGAAACCTGGCCGACGAACTGCAGCTCTCCCTGGAGGGCATCGAAATCCTGGACAACCTCAAAAGCCCGCTCTACAATTCCTTCGTGGCCAAACTCTTTGCCGCCCGCGGCCGCAAGGGGTGGTCGCTGGCCCACACCCAGCGGCGGATGCGCAGCCGTTACGTCTTCGGGGCCATGTTGGTGCTGGAAGGGCTGGTGGACGGGCAGGTGCACGGGATTGTGCGTTCCTACCCTGAGGCGATCCGGCCGGTGCTGCAGGTGATCCCCCGGCGGGCGGGGGCGGCCAAGGTGTCGGGGGTGTACCTGATGATCACCCGCGACCGGACCCTGCTGTTTGCCGATACCACCGTCAACATCCACCCCGACGCCGCCGATCTGGCCGAAATTGCCCTCATGACGGCCGAGATGGCGGAATTTTTCGACCTTCGGCCGCGGGTTGCGATGCTTTCCTTCTCCAATTTCGGCAGCGTGCGGCATCCGGACGCCCTGCGGGTGGCGGCGGCGGTTGACCTGGCCCGTAGGCGCCGCCCGGACCTGATCATCGACGGTGAAATGCAGGCGGACACCGCCGTGGTGGGGGAGATCCTCAACCGCGAATTTCCCTTCAACCGGCTCGCGGAAGCCGCCAATGTGCTGATTTTCCCGGATTTGGCGGCCGGCAACACCGCCTACAAGCTGTTGGAGCGCCTGGGCGGGGCCAAAGCGGTGGGGCCCCTTTTGATGGGCATCAGCAAGCCCTTTAATGTTCTTCAGCGGGGAGCCGATATGGAGAATGTCGTCAATGTCATGGCGATTACCGCCGCCCAGGCCCAAGACCTGGCCGCAGCCCGGGGGACGGCCGTGGTTGGCTGAGAGGTGCCCGGCCGGATCCGCGGATGCCATCACCGGGGAGGCTGCCCAGCAGCCGGCGCGGCCCGATGGCGCTGAGAAAGAAACCGTCGCGGCGCGCGCTGCGTGGCAATCCTGGTCACGCGTCCACCCCAGCACCGCAGGCAGGGAGTCTAGTCAATGGCCGTTGCCGCAGATTTTGCGCCTTTGATGCCGCTGATTCGTAAAATCCTGATCTTCTCTTATTTCACCGACGGGGAACTCAACCGCATGCTGGGGCTCTGCGATCTGCTTCGATTGCAGGCCGGTGAAAAGCTGTTTGTTCAGGGCGACGACAGCCTGGCGGTCTATGTTCTGATCCAGGGCCAGGTGGATCTTTCCTTTCGCAAAGCCAGCGGCACCCGCGTCAGTGTGGGGGCCGTTTCGGCGGGAGAGGTGTTCGGTGAGGCGGGGGTCTTCATGACAGTCAAACGCTCCGCGGACGCACTGGTGGCCGTCGAGAGCACCTTGCTGAGGATCACCCGCAGGAACATGATGGCCTTCATCAAGCAGCATCCCGTGGGCGGCAACAAGCTTTTGATGCTGATGATCTACGGTCTGCTGAGCAAGCTGCGCGAGGCCAACCAGATGCTTTCGCTGGAAAACCCGGGGGCCATCGCGGTGGATTCGATCGATCCCCTCTTCCAGGATTTCATGAACGAAACCTGACCCCCGGCAGTCGTCCGCCGCCCTGCCGCGGGCGTGGGTCTAACCCAGCAGCAGGGTGCGCGCCCTTTCATGGGCCGCCGGCGTCGATCCGGCCCCGCTGGCGCGCCACCGACTGCAGCCACCTGGGGTTGCCCCGCAGATAGAGTTCGGCCAGTCGGTTGAACTCCCGCGCCTGATCAAAATTCCCCTTTTGCAGCCAAGCTTCGCCAAGAAAATAGTAGTTGCGCCCGTTTTCCGCGTCCAGGCTCAGGGCCCGCTCCAGGACCGTGATGGCGTCGTCGGGGCGATCGGCGGCCAGCAGTTTGCGCCCCTCTTCGGTCAGCTGGTGCGCGGCGATCTGCTGCGGGGTGGGCGCCGGGGCTGCGGGGGGCTCGGGAAGCCTGATTGCCGGGCGCGGCGGCGCTGCCGGCCGATCGCTGGGTACGCGGGCCACCAGCGGCTTCTGGCAGGCGGCCAAAAAAATCGCCGCCGCCAGCGCCGCCAGCGTGCAGCGCAGCTTATTTGTGGATCGAGCTGTTTTGGCTGTCATCCCAGAAGCTCCTGAAGGACTTGCGGCGCCCATGCAGCGGACAGGGCGCCGTGGGCGCATTGTTTTCCAGGAAGTATTCGCTGATCGGCTTGGGGCAGTTTTTCTGCGCCAGTTGACCGGATTGGCTGCAGACCCTGCGCTGAACGACGCCCGGAGGGGCGCTGAACCAGGCGCCGGAGACCGTCTGGGGGATCGCTTTGAGCAGGTCGGCCCAGATGGGCAGGGCTGCCGAAGAACCCGACGCGTGAATGCTGGCGCCGTCATCGAATCCCACCCAGACCAGCGCCAGCAGCTCCGGGGTGTAGCCCACGAACCAGGCATCCCGTGAATTGTCGGTGGTGCCGGTTTTACCGGCCGCCGGAAAGTTGATGCCGTGCTTGGCCAGGGAGGCCGCCGTTCCCTCGGTCACGACGCTGGCCAGGAGCGAATTCATGATAAACGCCGCGGCCGGGCTGATAACCCGCTGGATTTTCATGTGCCGCCGCTCGAGCACCTCGCCCGCCTCGTTGACCACCGCCTTGAGGGACAGCGGAAAGGGCGCCAGGCCCCCGGCCGGAAACGTGCAGTAGGCCCTGGCCAGCTCCAGCGGGATCACCTCGAAGGCGCCCAGGGCGATGGCGGGCAGCGGGCGGAGGCGGGTGGAGAAGCCGAAGCGTTCGGCGGTGGCCACCACCGCCTCCAGGCCGGTCTGCATGGCCAGGTAGACCGTCGCCCGGTTGGCGGAGTGCGCCAGGGCCTGGCGCAGGCTGAGTTCAGGCACGCTTTCACGCTCGAAGTTGCGGGGCTCCCAGCGCCGGCCGTCGTGTTCAACCACCTGGGGGCGGTTGGACAGGCGTGAGGCCGGCGTGAAGCGCTCCAGGCCGGCCAGAAAAACAAAGGGTTTGAAGGTGCTGCCCGGCTGGCGGCGGGCCTGGCTAATGCGGTTGAACTGGCTTTGGGCATAATCGCGCCCCCCCACCATGGCCAGGATGTGGCCGGTCTTGGGCTGCATCACGATCACCGCGCCCTGGAGTCTGGCGGACGCCTGCCGGTCGCGCAGCGCGGGGGTCTTTTCCAGGCGTGCCAGGCCCCGCAAGAGAGCGCTTTCGGCCGCGGATTGGATCTGGCTGTCCAGGGTGGTGTAAATCGACAGGCCCATGCTGGCCAGGACTTCGGGTGGGTAGAGGGCCCCCAGCTGCGCGGAAAGGTAATCCATGAAGTAGGGGGCCTTGCGGTGGTAGGTGCGAAAGCCGGCCGTGACGAGGGGTTTTTCCAGAGCTTGGAGAAGCTGATCCGCGCTCAGCCAGCCGTTTTTGGCCATGGCCTTTAATACCCGGTCGCGCCGTTGACGGCACCGGTCGGGGTTCTGGTAGGGGGAATAGAGGTTCGGGGCCTTGATCAGGCCCGCCAGGGTTGCGGCTTCGGTCATAGAGAGGGCCGCTGCCGGCTTGCCGAAGTAAAAATCGGCCGCTTCGCCGATGCCGTTGATGGAAACCGAACCCTTCTGCCCGAGGTAGATCTCGTTGAGGTAGATCTCCAGGATTTCATCCTTGGCGTAGTGGGCGTCGATGACCAGCGCCATGAGGAGTTCCTTGAGCTTTCGGCGCAGGGTTCTTTCCGGGGTCAGGAAGTAGTTCTTGCTTAGCTGCTGGGTGATTGTCGAGCCGCCCTGGCGGATTTCGCCGGCGCGCAGGTTGGCCCACAGGGCCCGCAACAGCCCCCGCGGGTCGACCCCGTGGTGATCGTAAAAGCGGCTGTCCTCGGCGGCCAGAACGGCCTGGATCAAGGGCCGCGGCACGTGGTCGATGGCCACCAGTTTGCGCTGCTCGCGGGCGGCGCCGAAGAAGAGCCCAATTTTTTCAGGCTCCAGCTCAAGCAGTGGTAGAACGCGTCCCGAATGCTGGTCGGTGATGGTGCCGATCCGGTTTTGAACCAGGGTGAGTTGGACCGGAAAGCCGGCGCGGCTTTGACTGGGGGTTTTCAGATCGTTGAGGAAAATCTCCAGCCGGCCCGGCTGCAGACGGTATTCGCCGCTGGCCGGGGGACTGTTGACGCGCCGGTAGCCCAAGGCCTCCAATTTGGCCAGGAAAAGGTCGCGGTTGCAGCCCTGGCCGGGAAAAAGGAGCGTAGAATCGGAATAGACGGTGGAGGGAATCTGCCAGCGTCGGGAGGAGAAGCGGCCGTCGATCTGCACCGCAAGATAGCCGACATAGACGCCCAGGCCGGCCACGGCGGCAACCGCCAGCATCGCCAGACAGAGCGCGAGCCGTTTGATGGTAGGTCTGGGCAAGGATCTCGCTTTTTCAGCCACGCCTGCCGCCCGTCCCCTTTGGTCCTTGACCCAAGCCCCGCGTTGCGGGGTGCCGATGAGCGCTGATGCCGGTCAAAGGCGCTTGCGCCGCTGTGTTGGGCCGCCACCCGGTTTTCAAGCGGCTGGTTAAAAGGTTTGCCGGACAATCGTCAGGATCTCTGCCCGGGTATAGAGCAGACCCTGCCCGATGCCGGGGCATTGGGCTGCGGCCTGCTTCCACCTGTATTGCGAGCGCAAGTTGTCGAACCAGAAGGGATAACTGCGGCACTGCCGGGGCCGCACGGAGTAGATGCGGCACCCCCCGTCAAAGAGAACGCAGGCCCCGGATGCGGTTTCACGAAGGCTGAAGCTGTCCCGAAAGGGATAGAGCATCTCGGCGATCAGCTGGGCCGGCGGCAGATCGAGATGGGCGGCGATGGGGCCGATCTCGTCGGCGGCCACATAGACGGTGCCCGGCTCCCCGGTGCAGCAGCGGCCGCAGCGGACACAGGCAAAGCGCAGACCACGGTCGAAAAAATAGGGGCGGTCTTGCAAAGTGGCCATGGGCGGTGGCTCGGATTCAACACATCAAAAAAGCCGGCAGGCGGAAGGGCAACCTCCAGGGTGCGCCGACTTCCCGCCTGCCGCGATGCAAATCAGGGGGCCAAGGGTTTTCTATCCCTCCTGAATCGGCACGATGACGATGCTCACCCGCCGGTTCATTTCGTGGCTAGATGAAATCGGCATGGATTCGCCGTAGCCAACCGCCTGGATGCGCGCCGGGTTGACGTTGCGCTGGATCAGGGCGTTTTTGACGGCTTCGGCGCGTCGCTCCGACAGCTGCTGGTTGTATTCTTCCGCGCCCTGGGTGTCGGTGTGGCCCTCGACCCGGATGGTGGTCTGGGGATATTTGTTCAAAACACCCGCCACCCGGTCGAGCTCCATATAACCGCCGGGTTTGAGGGCGGCAGAGTCGAAATCGAACATCACATCGCCTTTGAAGGTGGCCGTCAGAACATCCTGGCTTCTGGCCAAGCTGACCGCATCGGACTGGGCCATGGCGTTGCGCAGCTCCGCTTCCTGACGGTCCATGTAGGCCCCGATCTGGTGGCCGGCCAGCCCGCCCACGGCCGCCCCGATGGCGGCGCCGATCAGCGTGCCCTGGGTGTTGCGCCCGATGGCCTGGCCCAGGCCGGCGCCCGCCGCCGCCCCGATCAGCACACCGGCGCCCGTACCTTTCTGGGCTTGGGTGGTTTGGGAACTGCAGGCGGCAAGGGTCCACAGCATGGTGAGGCTCAACAAGCCCGAGGTCAAAGCGTTTGGTTTCATGGAAGATCTCCCAGGGTTGATAAACGGCCGGGCCGTCTGAGGGCCGGGCCAGGGGCGCTGTCAGCCCCGTCCCGTCTTTATCGGCAGAATTAAAGCGCCAATTTAGTCCGCCGCAGTTGGAATGTCAAGGCTCCCGAAGTGGTCCAAACCCGCGCTGCGCCGAGCCTGGGGACCCCATCTTGGCTTGACATCGGGGTCGGATTGACCTAATTATGCTGATCTCCAGGGCCATGCCGCGGGCCTTTGCAGACCCTTGGGGGGGCTGTCCGGCCGAAGTGGCGGCCGCCGGTCGGCTTCCGCTGCCCTCAGACGGCACCCCGTCGACCACTTAACCGGTGGGCCGCGCCCCAACCGCCAAAAGGAAACCCCCCGCGTCATGAAGCCGGCCAAACCCCGCAAGCGCGTGAGCGCCCCGGCATTGCTGTTGACGGCGTTCTGGTTGCTGCTCTTCGGGGTGGCTCAGGCCGGGGCCGCCCAGGGAGATCCCGACCTTCCCGGAGAGCCTGGAGGGCGTGCCCCGCTGGCTGCCGAAACGGTGGCGCATCTGTATTTCGCCGATCCCCAGGGCCTGCTGTTGACATCCGAGGCGCGGGTGATGCCCCGCCAGGCCGATCCCCGCCAGCAGGCCCATTGGCTGGTGACCGAGCTGATGCGGGGGCCGCGGCACGGCGGGCTGACCACGCTCCCGCCGCAAACCGAGCTGCGGGCGCTTTTCGTTACACCCGATGAAACCGCCACCGTCGATTTTTCCGCCGCCGTTCGGGAGCATCACCCCGACGGGGTGCGCAGCGAATTGCTGAGCGTTTACGCCGTCGTCAACACGCTGATTTTGAACCTACCTGAAGTCAGCGCGGTTAAGATTCTGATCGAGGGGCGCGAGGCGGCGACCCTTGCGGGCCATGTCGCCCTCACGGTCCCTCTCAATGCTGACATGCTGCTGATAAGATAATGAAAAAAACACGCATCAATCAGATTCGCAATATCGGTATCATTGCCCACATCGACGCCGGCAAAACCACCGTCACCGAGCGCATTCTGTTCTATACCGGGCGTTCCCACAAACTCGGCGAGGTGCATGACGGTGAAGCCGTGATGGATTGGATGGTGGATGAGCAGGAGCGCGGCATCACCATCACCTCGGCGGTCACCAGCTGCAACTGGCGCGACAACGAGATCCACATCATCGACACCCCCGGGCACGTGGACTTCACCATCGAGGTGGAGCGCTCACTGCGGGTTCTGGACGGGGCCATCGGGGTTTTCTGTGCGGTGGGCGGGGTGGAGCCCCAGTCCGAAACGGTCTGGCGGCAGGCCGACAAATACCGGGTTCCCAAGATCGCCTTCGTCAACAAGATGGACCGCATCGGCGCCAGCTTCGAGCGCACCGTGGAGATGATCAAAACCCGGCTGGGGGCCACCCCTTTGGTCGTCCAGCTGCCGGCAGGCGCCGAGGACGGCTTTGCGGGGGTCATCGACCTGATCCGGATGGAACAGATCACCTGGGAAGAGACCACGGCCGGTGAAAAATACGCTTACGGTGCGATTTCAGCCGTCTACCGCGAAGCGGCCGAAGCCGCTCGCGAAAAGCTGATCGAAACGGTGGCTGAAAACGATGACGCCATCATGGAACGTTACCTAGGTGAGGAAGCCATCGACGAAGCCGACCTGGTGGCCGCCATCCGGCGGGCGACCATCGGGCTGAAGCTGGTCCCCGTGCTGTGCGGCAGCGCCCTCAAAAACAAGGGGGTGCAGCCCCTGATCGACGCCATCGTGGCACTGTTGCCCAGTCCCGTGGATGTCCCCCCGATCACCGGCCACCACCCCGAAACCGGTGAGCCAATCTCCTGTCCGCCCCGGGAAACGGCGCCGCTGGTGGCCCTGATCTTCAAGGTGTCGATGATCGAGGGGCGCAAGCTTTCCTTTGTGCGGGTATACAGCGGCAAGCTCGTCGCCGGCACCGAGGTCTACAACGCCTCGCGCAGCACCAAAGAGAAGCTTTCCCGGATCATGCTGATGCACGCCAACAAGCGCGAGCGGGTGGATACGGTCGGGGCCGGCAGCATCGTGGGGGTCGTGGGCCTCAAGGACTCCTCCACCGGCGAGACCCTGTGTCACAAAGACCACCCCGTGTTGCTGGAAAAAATCGAGTTCTACGAGCCGGTGATCTCCATCGCGGTGGAGCCCAAGACCCACGCCGATCAGGAAAAATTCGAGGAGGTGCTCGCAAAGTTCATGGCCGAAGACCCCACCCTGCGGGTGCGCCAGGACGAGGACACCGGCCAGACCATTCTTTCCGGCATGGGCGAGCTGCACCTGGAGATCATCATCAGCCGCATGCAGCGCGAGTTCAACACCCGCGTCAACGTCGGCAAGCCCCAGGTGGTCTACCGCGAAACCATCGCAAACCAGGCGGTCGGCTCGGCGCTCTTCGACCGCGAAGTCGGCGGCCAGCGGCACTTTGCCGAAGTGAGCTTGAAATTGCTGCCGCTGGCGCGCGGCACGGGCAACCGCTACCGCTCCGAGATCGGCGCGGATGGGCTGCCGGCGGCTTTTTTGGCCGCGGCCCAGCGGGGGATCCTGGAGGCCTTGGAAAGCGGCATCCTGCTGGGCTATCCGGTGGTGGACGTGGAGGCCGTGCTGACCGGGGCCGCTTCCCGGGAGTCGCTTGGCACCGAGCTGGCCTTTACCGTCAGCGCCTCGATGGCCTGCAAGGATGCCATCGAAAAGGGGGGCGCCTTTTTGTTGGAGCCGATCATGGCGGTGGAGGTTTACGTGCCGGACGCCTTCTTGGGGGAGGTCATCGGGGATATCAACGCCCGCGGCGGGAAGATCGAATCCATCGGCCCCAAGAGCGGTCTCCAGGAGATTCGCGCCACGGTTGCGCTCTCCCAGATGTTCGGCTACTCCACCGCCCTGCGTTCGGCCACCCAGGGGCGGGGCACCTTCACGATGCAGTTCGCGCGTTTCGATCGCAACGGCTGACCCCTTTCGCTTCATCAAGCTTGATGAACCAGTAAAAAGTCAAAAACCAGACGGTTTCGAAAAAAGTTCAATTTACGGCGTGCAAATCTCGAGGAATGAGGACTACTTAGGTACGCTGCAGCGACTTCGAGATGCAGCGCAGCGCAGAAAGTGGACTTTTTGCGGAACCGTCAAAGCTTGGGACCCGCCCCATTTCAATCGCAAGCCGGTCCTTAATGCCGCCCACAGCCGCACCTCCGCTTACACGCTGGGTGCCTACCGGGTGCGCTCGGGCGCTTGCTTGGCTTGCAGGGCCGACTTCTTGCTGATCTTCAGGAGGGTCGCGATCTGCTCCGATTTTTGCGGGTCGTTGATGCTTTCCCGGGCCTTTTCCAGGTGGAAAACGGCGTTCTGGTGTTCTTTTTTTTGGTTGTAGTAAACCCCGAGGTTGTAATGGGCGTCGCCCATTTTTCCCAGTTTGCCGTAAGCCTGCCCCAAGTAGTAATAGACCTGCGGGTCTTCGGTGGTCCGGGTCAGCAGGGCCTCGAAGGTCGCGACGGCGTCGGCCAGGCGGTTCATTCCAAGCTGAGTCCGGCCCAGAAGGATTTGCACCTCGGGGTCCTCGGGCAGGATGTCGGCGCTGCCCTGCAGGATTTTCAACGCCTGGGCGTACTGGCCGTCCTGAAAATAGATCCCGCCCAGGTCCCGCAGCACGTAGGGGTCAAGGGCCCTATAGGTCAGGGCCGCACGCAGCTGGGCGATCGCCTCGCGGCGGTTACCGCTGCGGGCCAGGGCCAGGCCGTAGCCGTAATGGGCCACCGGGGCGCCCGGCCGGGCGGCCAGGGCCGCTTCAAAACGTTTCAAGGCGATCTCCTGGTCGCCGTAGACGGCGATCAGACGCGCCTGGGTCCGGCGAAAGGGGTAGGGGTCGGCCGCCGGAAAGGGGGCGCCGGGTTCCTGGTGCGCCACCCATCGGTCGACATAGGCGATACGGTCTTCGGTGGCCGGGTGGGTCATGAGATAGTTGGGGATCTGCTGGTTGTCGTACCACTGCTTGGTGCGCATTTTTTTAAGGACGTCGATGATGCCCTGGCCGCTGTAGCCCGCCTCGTTGAGGTACCTGAGGCCGACCTGGTCGGCTTGGATTTCATCTTCGCGGCTATAGGCCAGCATGGCCGACTGGCCGGCCGCCATGGAACCGATGGTCAGGGCACTGGCAGGCGAACCGGCCCCGCCGATGCCCAAAAAAACGCCCGCAGCGACCCCCGCCAGGGTGGCCAACTGGAGCTTCTTGCCGCGTTCGATCTTCTGCGAAATGTGGCGGCAGACCACGTGGGCGATTTCGTGGCCCAGAATGCCGGCCAGCTCCTCTTCGCTTTCCATCGCCGCGATCAGACCGCTGTTGATGAAAATGTGGCCCGCGGGGGTGGCAAAGGCGTTGTAGACATCCTCGCGAATGATGTGAAATTGGTAGTTGAAGGGCTGGGATGGCACCGTTGCCAGCACCTTGGCGCCTACTTCGCGGACATAGGCGTTCGCCATGGAATCATTGATGATTTCGAAATGGTCACCCACCACCTTGAGAAACTCCCGCGACATCTCCTCCTCCTCCCGGATGGTGATGGCGTGGGCGGGCGGCTGGGGCCAGCAGAAGGCCAGAAGGAAACCGGCTATCAGCAGGCTGACGGATTTGAAAAACGGGTTCATGGGACTCCTGTGGCGCGACGCGACCGGTGCTGCTCCAGGGTGCGCCGGGTATTTCGTTTCGAATCATAAATTTTAACTATAAGGGTGGATGTCAGAAAATTCAAGCGTTCAGAAACGCTGGCGGCCGGTGGAGATGCTTTTCAAAGGGCCGCTTTTATGTTAAAGGCTCAAGCACTATGGCCTACACCATCTGTATCGCAAACCAAAAGGGCGGCGTGGGGAAAACCACCACGGCCATCAATTTGGCGGCGGCCCTGGCGGTTTCCGAGAAACGCACCCTGCTGGTGGACTGCGACCCCCAGGCCAATGCCACCAGCGGTGTCGGGATCGACAAGGCCGCCATCCGATACTCCCTCTACCACGGCATGATCGGCCAGGTCGGCGCCGAGAGTCTGGTGCTGGATACGGAAATCGAGACCCTCAAGGTGATCCCATCCCGGCTGGAGCTTATCGGCTTCGAGGTGGAGATGATGGCGACATCCGGCCGCGAGCAGACCCTCAAAAATCTGCTGGCCGGGCTGGGGGACGCTTTTGACTACATCATTCTGGACTGCCCCCCCTCCCTCAGCCTGCTGACGGTAAACGCCATGACGGCCGCCGATGCGATGCTCATCCCCCTACAGTGTGAATACTACGCCCTCGAAGGGTTGGGGCAGCTGCTGCAGACCATCAAACGGATTCAAAACAAGCTCAACCCGGGGCTCGCCATCGCGGGCATCCTGCTGACCATGTTCGACACGCGCACGAATCTCTCCCATCAGGTTGCCGAAAACGCGGAAAAGTATTTTCCCGAGCTGGTCTTCCGGACCCAGATCCCCCGCAACGTGCGCTTGGGGGAGGCGCCAAGTTTCGGCAAGCCGATCCTCCTCTATGACGCCGCCTCGGCAGGGGCCAAAAGCTATTTCGCGCTGGCCGACGAAATTCTGCACCGGTGAAATACCCGCTGCCGCTCCGGTTGAAGGAAGGCCGCCATGGCTAAACCAAAAGGCACCCCGCAGGGCGTTGCGGCTGTCGCCAAACGCAAGAAACTGGTCTTGGGCCGGGGGCTGGATGCGCTTATCCCCGATTTCCAGCCGGCGGCGGGCAGTTCCTCCGCTTACCGCCGCTGCGCGGTGGATCAAATCCGCCCCAATCGCTATCAGCCCCGGATCCGTTTCGCCGAGGAGGAGCTGGCCGAGCTCGCCGACTCCATCCGCAGCCAGGGGATTATCCAGCCGCTTTTGGTGCGTCAGGATGAGCACGGGTTTGAGCTCGTGGCCGGCGAGCGACGCCTGCGGGCCGCCAAAATGGCAGGGCTGACCGAGGTGCCCGTGGTGGTGCGGGAGGTCCCGGATGCCCAGATGCTGGAGTTTTCCATCGTCGAGAACATCCAGCGCGAAAACCTCAACCCCATGGAGGAGGCCGAAGCCTATCACCGGCTGATGGCCGCCTTTGACCTCACCCAGGACCAGGTGGCCGCACGGGTCGGCAAAAGCCGTTCGGCGGTGGCCAACATCCTTCGGCTGCGGCAGCTGCCCGAGGACATCAAAGCCAGCATCACCGGGGGCGAAATCGCCATGGGGCATGCCCGGGCGCTGTTGGGGGCCGAAAATGCCGCCGTGCAGCGCGCCGCCTGGCGCAAGACCGTCGCCGAACGGCTCTCGGTGCGGCAGACAGAGGCTCTGGTCAAACGCTTGAACGCCGCCAAAGACCGGCCCTCAGCCCTTCCGGATGCCGCCGGCAGCTATTTTCGCGGGGTCTCCGAAGACTTGTCGCGCCATTTCGGCACCAAGGTGGAGATTCGGCATCGGGGCGAAAAGGGCAAGGTGGAGATCGCCTTCTACAGCCTCGATGACCTGGACCAGCTGCTCGGACGGCTCAAGGGCCGCTGAGGCGCGTTGCTGCCGGCGGCTTCACCCCCCCGGCAATGGATAATTCACCCCAACAGGCAGCCAGGATGGTGATCAGGCAAATCGGCGTGATTGACGGGCAGGGCGGCGGTATCGGCAGCGCCATCATTCGGAAGCTCAAGGAGCGGGTGGGCGAGCGGGTGGAAATCATCGCCCTCGGCACCAATGCCATCGCCACCGCCCAGATGTTGAAGGCCCATGCCAACCGGGGAGCGTCCGGGGAAAACGCCATCGTTCAGACCGTCGCCAAGCTGGACGTGATCATCGGGCCCATCGGAATCGTATTGGCCAACGCCATGATGGGGGAGGTCACGCCGGCGATTGCGGCGGCGGTGGCTGCTTGCCCCGCCAAAAAACTACTGCTGCCCCTGACCCAGGAGAATATCGAAATCATCGGGGTGGCGGCCACGCCGCTGCCCCAGCTGGTGGACGAACTTTTGCAGCGCCATCTGGACAACCTTTCGCAATGATGCAAGCCGCGCACGCCCCCGGGCCCGAAGACCGCTGCGACCCATCGTCCGGCGGGGCGGGGCGATGAAGCTGGTCGTCGCCCGCACGGCGGGATTCTGCATGGGCGTGCGGCGGGCCGTCGAAATGACCCTTGAAGCCGTGGACACCTGCCGCAAGCCGATCTGCACCTTTGGCCCGCTGATCCACAACCCCCAGGTGCTGAATCTGCTCAGTCAGAAGGGCGTTGCGGTCATCGAGACGGTCCCCCCGCGGGGTCACGGCACGGTCCTGTTGCGGGCGCACGGCGTTCCGCCGACGGTCAAAGCGGCGCTGGCGCGTGCCGGCTTCCGGGTGGTGGACGCCACCTGTCCACGGGTCATCAAGGTCCAGACCATCATCCGCCGCCATGCCGCCGAGGGCTATGGCACCATCATCGTCGGTGACCGAAACCACCCGGAAGTCGTCGGGCTTTTGGGGTATGCCGGCGCCTGCGGGCATGTGGTCGGATCCTTGGAAGAGTTGGCGGCCCTGCCGCGTTTCAGCCGGGCCATCGTCGTGGCCCAGACCACCCAGAACACCGCTTTTTACCAGGGGATTAAAAGCTGGGTAGGATGCCACTGCCCCCGCTATCACGTCTTTGACACCATCTGCGATTCCACCGAGAAGCGCCAGAGCGAGGTCAAGCAGCTGGCCGAGGCCGCCGATGCGGTGGTGGTTGTCGGTGGCCACAACAGCGGCAACACCAACCGTCTGGCGGAAATCGCCCGGCAGGCCGGAAAACCCACCCAGCAGGTCGAAACCGAGCACGAGTTGGACTTTGGGGCCTTGGCGGAGGCGCGCACCATCGCGGTTTCGGCCGGTGCTTCGACCCCCGAGTGGATGATCCGGCGGGTGATCCAGGTTCTGGCCGAACTGGGGCCAGAGGACGGTTAGTCAAAGGCCCGCGGCTCGGTGCCCCGCAGCAGACGCCCGATATTGGTACTGTGGCGCCAGAAGATCATCGCCGCCAGCAGGGCGGCGCAGGCGGTGAAGACCGGGCTGGCGGTTGCCCCCCAGACGGCCGGCGGCAGGGATGCGGCCCCGGCCAGGGAGGCCGCCGACACGCGGCTGGTCAGGCAGAGGAAAAGCGTGAACACCAGCAGGGCCACCAGGCAGGCCAGCGGCGAAATCGCCAGAAAACACCCCAGGGTGGTGGCCACCCCCTTGCCCCCGTCCCGGAAGCCCAGGTAAATCGGATAGAGATGGCCCGTGAAACAGGCCAGGGCCAGCAGGCTGAGATAGGCCGCGGCCCAGGAGGTCGGTCGCGGACCCACCAACGCCAAGCCCAGCATCAGGGGCACCAGGCCTTTGAGGAGATCGCCGACCAGGGTCAGCAGGCCGACGGTCATGCCGCCGATTCGGTGCGCATTGGTGGCCCCGATGTTGCCGCTGCCGGCACGGCGGAGGTCGGTGGCATGCAGGCAGCGGGTCAGTATCAGCCCCCAGGGGATCGACCCCGCCAAATAGGCGGCGGCCGGCAACAGGATGAATTTCAAAATGGTCGGCATCTCGGGTGGCCCTCGGGTGCTACAGCCGGGGTGGGCATGGGTTTCGTAGGATCTCCGACGGCGAGACTACCCGAAACCCGCTCGATGATCAAGGGCCTGTGCCGGTCGATGGATTTAAAGCGAAATATCACCCAAAGATGAACCCCGTCCTCCACACCCCTGAAACCCGCTGCCCCGCCTGCCAGAGCCCCTGCCGGGTAGATGCGCATTTGGGCGATCAGCCGGTTTCCTGTCCGAAATGCGGCCACCGCTTCACGGTTCAGCCCGAGCAGCCTGAGAGCGCCTATCCCGTGCTGGGGCGGCTGGCTGTCAGCTACGGCTTCCTCAGCGAGGAGGATCTCAAAGGCGCCCTGGCCTTTCAGGATGCCCAGGCCCGGACGGGGGTCAGCCTGCCCCTGGCCAAGGTCCTGCTGGCGCGCCGGCTGGTGACCCCGGAGCAGGTGGACCAGCTGGAGGCGGCCCGAAAGTTTCTGGAAGCCCGCCAATCGGACAAGCGTTTCGGCCGTCTGGCCGTCAGGCTGGGGCTTGCCAGCGCCGAAGCCGTCGCCTCCGCCCTGGCGGCCCAGGCCCGTGAGTTCAGTGCAAGCCAGCGCAGCCGCTCCCTGGGCGATTTCCTGCTGGCAGCCGGTGCACTCACCGTCCAGGGGCGGGAGTTGATTCTGGCCGAACAGCAGCGCTTGGAAAGCGGCACACCAGACGGCGCGGCAACCGGCGCTGGGGCTGCGGACCCCGCCCCGGCGGCGGAGCTGCCGGCAGGGGTGGGACTCACCATGGCCCCGGATGGGCTCTCGGTCCACCTGACCCGCGGTGGCCCGGGGGAGCCGGCACCTTCCCTGGCGGCCGTCAAAACTCTGCTGGCCGAACACGGCGTTGTCGCCGGCGTGGTGGCGGACGATCTCATTGACGCTTTTTTGCAACACCCCACCCCGGCCGGGGCGAGCCTCCAGGTTGCCACCGGCCGGCCGCCGGCTGTGGGGCGGGACGCCGAGGTGCGCTATTTTTTCGAAACCGATTTTCGGCGGGTGGGGGCGGTGACCCCCCAGGGCACCATGGACTTTCGCGACCGCGGGGAGATACCGCACGTCAAACGCGGTGAGTTGCTGGCCGAAAAGCAGCCCGCAACCCCCGGCACCCCCGGGCAGGACGTTTACGGCCGCCCCATCGCGGCACCCCAGGGGCGGGACGTCCGGCTGCGCTGCGGGCGCGGGGTGCGGGCGGCCGATGGCGGCAGCCGGTTCTTCGCCCTGAGCGACGGCCAGCCCCGGGTGAGTGTGACCGGCAAACTGATGGTGGCCCCGGCCCTGACCATCCCCGGCGATGTCGATCTGAAAGTCGGTCATGTGGATTTTGACGGCATCATCCGGGTCCAAGGCGCCGTTTGCGAGGGCTTCAACGTTGCCGGGGCCGGCCTCTACGCCATGGAAATCCGCGGCGTGGAGGTGAAGGTCAGGGGGGATGTGACCGTCAGCGGGGGCATCATCGGGACGCGGGTCATCGTCCAGGGGGACCTCAAGGCGCGTTACATCAAAAATGCGACCGTCTCGGCCTTCGGCAATGTCCTCGTTGAAAAGGAGATCATCGAATCCACGATCGAGACCAGCGGGGCCTGCAAGGTCCTCAGGGGTGCCATGGTGGCCTCCGAAATTTCGGCCCGCTACGGCATCGAGGCCCGCGATGTGGGCACAGACGCCTCCAAGCCCTGCACCCTGCGGGCCGGCTCCGAACAGCACATCCAACGCGAACTGGGCGGGCTGCGAAAGGCCATCGGCCGCGCCAGGGAGCAGCTGGGCGCGCTGCGGGCCCAGGAGGCGGCCCTGGCGCCGGCCGAGCAGGAAAACCACCGCCAGATTGCCGAGTTGGCCCAGATCCAGGACCGCGCCATGCTGCGCCAGCGGCAGCTGGGCGAGGAGCTGCGGCTGCAGCGTGATCGGGATGCCCCAGCGGCGGCGGCCAACCGCCGCGAAATCGCTCTTCTGGAAGCCCGCGCGCGTCAAGCGGAAGCCGACCTCGGCGTCCTGTTCGCCCAGCAGGAGCAAATCGAGGCCCGGCGCAGCGCGCTTCAGGCCGCCATTGACGCCGCCGATGCTGAAATCCAGGACCTTTGCGATGAAAGGGATGCCATTCTGGACTGGTCCCGCAAGCGCCCGGGGGTGCCGCTGGTGGTGGTCGGCGGCGAAATCTGCGCCGGCACCCGAATCTATGGCCTGCATGCGTCGGCCGAGCTGAAAAAAGCCTATCGGCATGTGCAGATCCGGGAAATCAAACGCATCGACCCCCAGGCCGGGGAGTCCTGGGAGCTGCGGATCCAGCCGGGCGGCGGATAAGGGGCGCGGCCGGTGGGCGGGCCAGGCGGCGGCCGCGGCCCGGGATTTCGATTTGGCAACGGGCCGCTCAAAAAACCGGAGATTTGCGCCCACCGCGACGGGCTTTGAGGAGGCAAGATGGTGGCGAGCGATTTTTTCATGATCATTCCCGGCTCCGCGTTCTGGTCCGGGATCCTCTGGGTGCTGCTGGGGCTGGCGGTTCTTTTTTTCGCCCGCGCCCCCGCCCATCAGGCCATTCTCAGCCTCGGGCGGCTGGTATCCGGCGTTTTTCGGATGGCCTCGCGCAGCGCTGGTCGAACGGCGCTGCGGGTGGCGGCGCGAAACCGTGAAATTCTTCTGACGGCCGGCATCCAAGCCGCCGAGCAGCAGCTGGAAAACGATTTCCTGCGTGTGGCGAACCTGGTACGCAGCGATCTCAGCGGCTTCCCCAGTTTGCAGCAGGCCCTTCTGGCGGAGCTGGCGCGCCTGGACAGCTGCTACCGTGAAAGCGCCGAACTGCCGCCGCCGCCACCCAGCTGGCTGGAAGCGGTGGATGCCGTGGCCCGCATCCCCGCCAGCGGCGACTCCGCCACGACCCGGATTCTGGAGGTGATTCACAAGACCACCATCTCCCAGTACCAGGCGGCCATGGCGGAGTACCGCAAAAACATGGGGGGCCGCCACCAGTTGCTCAAGCGCATGCTGCCCTCGTGGCGCAAGGTTTCCGAGGCCTTGGGCCGCCTGGAGGATAAAATCGTCCGGCTCCAGACCCAATCGCAGCGCGTCGATCAGCGCATGGAGGAATATGCGGCGCTTCGCTCCGGCACCGACACCGCGCTGCGAGCGCTGGCGGCCTCCACCGTCAGCCGCTTCGTTCTCTCGCTCTTGGCGCTGCTGGTGATGGCCGCCGGGGTGATGCTCAACTTCAACCTGATCGCTCTGCCGATGTCTGAGCTGGTGGGGGCCGGAAGCACCATCGGCAACTTCCAGACGGCTGACGTCATGGCTCTGGTGCTGATTTTACTGCAGCTGGCGGTGGGGGGCTTTCTGATGGAAGCGCTACGGTTGACGCGCATTTTTCCGGCCCTCGGAAACCTCGAGGAAAAGACCCGCCGCCGGGTAATCACGGGGCTTCTGGCCCTGCTGCTGCTGCTGGCCGGCGTCGAAGCCAGCCTGGCCTTTTTGCGCGACCGGATTGTCGCCGATATCGCCGCCCTGAACCAGTCCCTGAACGATCTGGCGGCGGCCCAGCCGGTGGACCCCTGGATACCCGCCGTCGGGTATCTGGTACTGGGGTTTGTTTTGCCGCTTATCCTGTCGTTTAGCGCCGTTCCGCTGGAGGCCTGGGTGCATGCGGCGCGCACCGTTTTCGCGGCCATACTCCAGGTCCTCTTCCAGGCGGTCGCGTGGCTGCTGCGGCTGGGGGCGCAGATCATCGGCCTGGCGGCGGATTTGCTGGTCAAACTCTACGATCTCCTGATTTTCCCGGCGCTGTGGCTGGATGCCCGAATTCATGCCCGTCGTCCGGCGGCAGACGCACCGGATCTGCCTCAGGAAATCGCGTGAGCCGCAAAGTCGCCTGGCTCTGGCTGGTGCTTGCGGCGGGGGTGCTGGCGGGCTGCGCCGACAGGACCAGTCAGGTGCGCGCTGTTTTCCTCCTGATCGGCCCGGGGGCTCCGGCGGCGGAGAGCCAGGCCTCTGTGCGCGCGGTGACCCATGCGCTGCTGGGCCATCTGAGCCCCGGGGATTATTTTGCCGTCGGTCGGGCCGACGCGCCCCACTTCGGTCCCCAAAACATCGTCGCCCGGGTGCGTCTCAGCCGCCGACCGACGGTCGCCAACGGTCAGAAGCGGCTGCTGCGGCACCAGATCGACAGGCTGCTGGACGCGCCCGGTGGGCCCCGCGGCGACTTGACCGGCGGGCTGCTGACGGCCGTTGAGTTTCTCAAAAACAGCGCCGCCCCCCGCCGGGTGATTCTGATCGCGGCCGATCTCGGGGCCGCCGGCGCCGGGGCTGAGGGCGGCGACTTCCCCATCCAGGTGGAAGGCTGCCGGGTGCTGGCCCTGGATGGGGCCCCCCCGACGGCAGCACCCGACGACGACCCCCCCGACGACCCGCTGGGTTTTTGGCGGCGGCGCATCGTTTCGGGCGGCGGCAGCTGGCATCCTTTCAGCGACCCGCAGCAGCTGGGCGAACTGCTGGCCGGCTGAAGCAGCTGCGGCCGGCAGTGTGGACCACCGATGATCGTCCTGATGCGACACAACCTGCTGCTCCAGGACCCCCCCGAGGCCCTGCGCCGGGTCTTGATGGAACGCCTGACGCTGCTCAACCCCCGCTGGGTCGAGAACCAGCGCATGGGCCGCTACAATTTCAAGACCCCCAAGGAACTCAGGTTTTATGGGCGCATCCGCAGCGGCGGTTTGGTGATTCCGCGGGGCTATATTCGACAGCTGATCGGCCATTGCCGTGAGTTGGGCGTGGCGCTGAGCCTGGATGACCGCCGGCGTCGGCTGCCGCCGGTGGCATTTTCGTTTTCGGGCCGGCTCAAGGGCTTTCAGCAGGCCGCGGTGGCGGCGATGCTGGCCAAGGATTTCGGCACCCTCTGCGCCCCCACCGGCTGTGGCAAGACGGTCATGGCCCTGGAGCTGATCGCCCGCCGCCGGCAGCCGGCGCTGATCGTCGTTCACACCCGGGAGCTGGCCCTGCAGTGGACCCAGCAGGTGGGGCGTTTTCTGGGGATTGAAGCGGGCCAGGTGGGATTGATCGGGGCCGGCAAAAAAACCATCGGCCCGGCCGTGACCGTTGCCCTTGTCCAGTCCCTGTGCAAATGCGCCGATGAGGTGGCCCCGCAGGTCGGCTATCTCGTGGTGGACGAATGCCACCGCACCCCCAGCCGCACCTTCAGCGAGGCGGTCAACCGCTTCGACGCCCACTACATGCTGGGGCTTTCGGCCACTCCCTGGCGCAGGGACCAGCTTTCCCCGCTGATTTTCTGGCACCTGGGGGACATCCACCACGAAATCGCCAAGGCCGACCTGGTGGCAACCGGGGATGTGCTGGCAGCGGAGGTGGTGGTGCGCGAAACGGCCTTCAGTCCCTATTTCGATCCCTCCACCGACTACAGCCGGATGCTCTCCGAGCTGACCCGCGATGACGACCGCAACCGCCTGATTGCCGCTGACGTCGCCGGCGAGCTGGCGGCGCGCCAGGGCGTCTGTTTGGTGCTCTCGGACCGCAAAAAGCACTGTCAAACTCTTCAGTCGCTGCTGCGTTACCGCCACCAGGTGGCGGCCGAAGTGCTGACCGGAGACGTGTCCGGCGCCAGCCGGCGGGAGGTCCTGGCACGGCTGGCGGCGGGTCAGGCGCGGGTCCTGATCGCCACCGGGCAGCTGGTGGGGGAGGGATTTGACCTCCCGAACCTGGCCACCCTGTTTCTGGCGACCCCTGTGCGGTTCAGCGGCCGGGTGGTGCAGTACCTGGGCCGCGTGCTGCGGCCGGCGCCCGGCAAAACCAGGGCCCGGGTGTTCGACTACGTAGATGCGGCCGTGGCGCCGCTGGTGGCGGCAGCCAGGGCCCGACAGCGGGTTTACCGGGGCTGAAGCGGCAGGGGGGGCGCATCGGGGTGAACGCTGCCGGCGGCGAAGAGCGTCTGCCCGTCGCGGAGCTTGAAGCGCAGCGTGTCGCCGGCCGTCTGGAGTCCGGCCGTGAGGGAGGTCGTGCCGAGATCGATTTCGTGGTAAAACTGGATGGCCAGCCCGCGGGGGCTGAAGTTCGGGCCCAGCGCCCGGTGCAGCAGGGTCTGAAGATAGTCGAAGTAAACGGCGTTGTTGACGTGGCCGTTGGGGTCGAAGTCGCTGAAGCGGGTGGTCAGCGGCAGTGTCAGCTCGGGGGCGAAGGCCGAATCGGCCTTCCAGTGGTCGAGATCCCGGGCGAAAACGCGGTCGTTCTCTACGGTGTAGGCCGCCGCCATCTCCTCTGAAATCCGGGAGAGTTTTTTCGTGCCCACCTCGCAGAAGAGCCACAGGCTGGCGGCGGCCGCAACCCGCGTGGGGCCGGCGTAGATTTCGAAATCGCGGTAGGCCCTGAAGTGCTTGGCGCCCCTGAACCAGGTTAGGACCTCCAGGCGCTCACCGTAAACCGGAACCCGCTGGATGGCCACCGCCAGACGGTTGAGCACCCAGCCCAGGGACCGGCGCTGCAGGGCATGGATGCCCAAGCCGATCTTTTCGGAGTGAAAAATGGCCGCCTCCTGCAGCAGGTTGACCAGGGCGCCCGGTCTGAGGTTGAAATTCGGATCCACCTCACCGTAGCCGATTCTTCGGGGATAGATAGCCTTCATGTCGCCTCCTTGGCGTCGATGCCGCCAGCTGGGAGCCGGGATGCCCGGCCTTCCGAGTCTTTGTAGCGGTTTTTGGCTGCCGCTGGCAATCCTTGATCGTCGGGCGCGGCGGCGGTTGACACGTTGAGGCAAGGGCCTTATTCCTAGCGGTTAAGAAGCGGCAAGGAAATCAGCATTTGGGATTGGTGGTGTAGAAGTCCGACTTCGGCGTTGCGCTGAACTTCGAAGTCGCTGCGGCCGGCGCTATCTTCCAGCCCCCTCAACCGTCGCCAAAGGAGGAGTCTCATGGAAATGAAAAAAGTTCTCTGGCCCACCGATTTTTCAGGCCGCTCGGCCCAGGCCCTGCCCTACGTGACCTCCCTGACCGAAAAGTACGGGACCGAAATTCACGTGCTCTTCGTGATCGAGGACTTGACCAAACACAAGGGCTGGTACGGCGAGTTTGACCAGGAGCGGGTGGAAAAGTTGATGAATTGGGAGCAGCAGGCTGCCAAGAAAAAGCTGGATCAGATCTGCCAGAATCACCTTCAGGGCTGCCCGCTCTACATCAAGCATATCGCCGTGGGGGACCCGGCCGAAGAGATTCTCAAGCTGGTGGAAAAGGAGAAGGTCGACATGGTCGTGATGGCCACCCGCGGCCAGGAGGGCAAATTCAGCTTCGGCAGCGTGGCCGAGAAGGTCGTCAAAAACTCAACGGTGCCGGTGGTGACCATCCCGCTGGCCGGAAGCTAGCGCCGGTGGCAGCCCTCGACCCCCCGTCGGAAGGTCTCCCGCCCGCACCTGGTTGGACCCCTGGGCGCCTGTTGGAAGTATCGGGCAGCTACTGGCAGACGTGCGCCCTGCACACCGCCGTCAAGCTGGACCTCTTCTCGCATCTCGCCCCGGGCTCGCGCTCCGCGGAAGCTCTGGCTCGTGAGCTCGGGGTCGACCCGCGCGCCCTCGAAATGCTGCTAAACGCCGTGGCCGCCATGGGCCTGCTGGAGAAATCGGCCGGCCGCTTCGGCTGCAGCGGCCCTGCACGCACCTACCTCAGCCGCAGTTCCGAGCACTACTTGGGGCATATGCTGCTGCACCACCACCATCTTTTTGACGCCTGGGGGCGGCTGGATGAGGCCGTCCGGACGGGACAGGCCGTCCAGGTACGGGGCGGCGCCGATGAAACGCTGCGGCGTGAAAGTTTCCTGATGGGGATGTTCAACCTGGCCATGCAACTCGCCCCCAAGGTAGCGGCGGCGGTCGACTTGGCCGGGCGCAGGCACCTGTTGGACCTGGGCGGCGGGCCCGGTACCTACGCCGTCCATTTCTGCCTTGAAAACCCCGGTCTGCGCGCCACGGTTTTCGATCTGCCCACCAGCCGACCGTTTGCCGAAAAGACCATCGCCCGCTTCGGCCTGCAGGGGCGGGTGCACTTCGCCCCCGGTGATTTTCACGTGGACCCGGTCCCGCAGCCCTGCGACGTGGTGTGGCTGTCCCACATCCTGCACGCCGAGGACCCCGCCGCCTGCCGCCGCGTCATCGCCAAGGCCGTGGCGGCCCTGTCCCCGGGTGGCATCGTCCTGGTGCACGATTTCTTTCTGACCGACGATCGCGCGCACCCCCTCTTTGCGGCCCTCTTCTCGCTCAACATGCTGTTGGCCACACCCGCCGGGCAGGCCTACAGCGAGTCCGAAGTCCGCCACATGCTGGCTGAAAACGGGGTCTCGGCCGTCCGGCGGCTGGACCTGAAAACGCCCAACGACTCCGGCGTCCTGATGGGCAGCGTGCCCTAACCGCGGGCGCGGTGCGCGCCCGGCAGTGTCAACCGCCCAGGGGGTCAGTCCCGCCCACGAGCGCTTCGGTCGGTGGCGGCCCATGGAGGACATAACGTGTACATCGCTCAGCAGCGCAAGGGCCGCGAGCTGGAATTTGTCATCCGGGAATCCTACCGGGACGGCGCCTGCTGGAGAAGCCGCGACCTTTTCCCGCTGGGGAAGGACCCCGGCCGCTTTCTGGTCTACCCCGGGGGCAACAGTTTTTACGTTCACGAGGCGGTAACCGACGTGCTGGCCGAACAAGCGGTTGCGCCGAGCCTGGATGAAATCGACGATCTTTTCTGGCCCTACCTGCGGCCGGACATACGGCGCGCGCTGGAGTCCTTCCGGCAGAAAGCCAGTGCGCGTGCCGGGCGGGCGCCCCTGGCGGCCGACGAGGAGCGGCACCTGCGGCAACGGGTGCACCAGTTCGACAAGCGCCGGGTCCACTTCCTGAAATTCGGGCGCCTGGATCAGGGCGCCATCGGGCAGATGCCCATCTCCCTTTTTAGATGGATCTACGGCAAATCGCGCGATGAAATCGAGCAGTGCTTTCTCCGGAGCGAGCGCATCCTCAAGCCCCACGAGCTTCGGACCTATGTCTATGTGATATTCGACCTGCAGCGCTTTTTCACCGAGGCCATCGCCCGGCGGATGCCCCAGGGCCTGGATGAAGGGCGCCTGGAGGAGCATTTTTTGGCGGAGATCTGCCGCTTGAACCAGGCGGAGGGGTTCTGGGAAGGAGAACTGCCCGACGGCAGCTTGCACGCTTACCTGGTGCGCTATGCCGTCATGTTTTTCGATTTCGAGTGGGTGGCGTCACCGTTTCTGCAGGACTACCTGCGTGATTTCATGGACCGCCACCGGGCCTATCGACCACCGAGCGTGCCCCAGGCGCGGGTTTCGGCCGAGGAGGCCGGACCGCTTTTCGGGGTCACGGCGGCCGTGCTGCGGGCCATGTCGCGGCGCGAGCTGACCCGCCTTTTCCGCCAAAAAGCGCGTGAGCACCACCCGGACACCGGGGGACGGGCGGAGACCTTTATCCAGCTGCAGGAGGCCTACCAGTCCCTGGTGCGGCGCAAGTGAACGGCCGCGGTCCGGGTGGACGCACCGTTTGCCAGCCTCTCATGACCGGGGGCGCATGAGCATCGTTTGGGGGAAACCGCAGGAGAGATCGGGCGGCTGGAGGGCTTTGGGGGGCACCCTGCTGTCGGCCGCAGCACTGTGGGCGCTGCTGGCCTGGCCGGCCGCCGGCGGAGAGCAGCCGTTGCCGTTCCAGCCCGGGGAGCGTCTGCGCTACGTGCTCAAGTGGGAGATGGTGCCCGTCGGCGAAGCGCTGCTGGAAGTGTTGCCGATGAAGGAGATGGCCGGCCAGATGGTCTTTCATTTTGCGCTGACGGCGACCTCCTACCCGCTCATTGACCCCTTCTTCAAGGTCCGCGACCGGGTCGAATCCTTTGCCGACCGTGGCATGACCCGCTCGCTGCACTACCAAAAAGACCAGCACGAGGGCCGCACCCGGCGCCGGGTGGTGGTCCGCTTCGATTGGGAGCGGGGTGAGGCCCGGATGACCAATTCCGGCCGGCAGCGGGAGCCGATCCCGGTGGCCCCCGGGACATTCGACCCGCTGGCCGCTTTCTATTTTTCCCGCCTTTTCGACCTTGAAACCCATCGTCTCATCGAGCGGCCGGTCAGCGACGGAAAACGCTGCGTGATCGGCCGGCTGCGGGTGGTCAAACGGGAAACGATCACCGTGGGCAGGCGCGTCCACGACACCTTTCTGGTGCTGCCCGAGATGACCCACATTCGGGGCATATTCGAGAAGAGCAAGAATGCCGGCATCGCGCTGTGGGTTTCCGCCGACCACCGCCGCATCCCCGTAAGAATCCAGAGCCGGGTGGCCATCGGAAGGTTTGTGGCCGAGCTGGTGAGCGATGCCGCCGAGCCCGGAACAGCCGCGGCGGCGGAAGTCCCCAGCGCTCAGCTCGCCGGCGTGCCCTGAGGTGGGGTGGCGCATCTTTCGGCTACCTGCTGCGGGCGCCGCAGCATATGGCGCATAACCACGGTCTGCAGTCCCGAAAGGCCGATGAAATACCCTATCCAAGCCGGTACCCCCAGGACAACGGGATGGACCCGGCCCCAGGCCCAAAAATCCATTGCCAGGATGAAAATGCCGGCCTGCAGGTAGACGCAGGGGTCCCGCAGCCACGGCGGCATCCCCGAAGCGAGCGCCCACGGCCTACCGTGCAGCACGGCGTGGACGGCCAGATAAACACCGAAGCTCACCAGCATGACCCATACCACCGGCAGAAAGGCCGGGCTGGGCAGCCACTCGAAATAGAAACAGACGACAGCCGCCTCGCCGGCGACGATGGACGCGATTGCGGCGGGTGCAAAAACCCGGCGCAGGTAGAGCCCGAAGAGAACGCTGGGAAACAGCACCGCCAAGCCGGTGAAGGTCTGGGTGGCGATCTGCAGGATCGTGGCCGGCGGCTTGTAGGCCAGCGCCAGGCCGGCCAGGCTGAGGATCACGACCGCGATGCGCCCGGCCAGGCTGGTTTCCCCCTCACCGTGGGGGGGCCGGGTGGGGGGCGCCAGGTCGCGGGTGCAGATGGCGCTTAAGGTCAGCAGCTGGCTGTCCATGGTGGACATCAGGGCCGCCAGCCCGGCGGCGATCACCAGGGCGGCCATGAAATCGCCCGAGATCAGCGTCATGACCAGCGGCAGGATGCGGTCGGCCTCCTTGCCCGCAAGCTCCGGAAACGACAGGCGGCCCAGCACCCCAACCGAGATGGGCAGAAAAAAGACCAGGGTGCAGACCGTCGGGTAGAGGAGCATCGTGCGGCCAAGCGCGCGTTCGCTGCGGGCCGTGAAAAACCGTTGGAAAAGCTGCGGAAACATGGGGTCACAGAAAAACCACAGGAGGATATAGCTGAACCAGATGCCCAGGGTGTAGCGGCCCTGGCCGCCCGGCCGGGAGAAAAGCTCCGGGTTGAGGGCCAGGACTTTTTGGTTGGCGGCCGCAAACCCGCCATGATGGTCCGCCACCAGGAAAAGCGAGACCAGCAGCAAGGCGAACATCAAAACCCCCTGGAAGAGGTCCGTCCAGGCCACCGCCCGCAGACCGCCGCGCAGCGTGTAAAGCAGGATGATCGCGGTGACCAGGGCGCAGCCGTAAAAATAGGGCAGGCCCACGAGCGCCTCCAGGGCATAGCCGGCCGCCATGGGCTGCAGGGCCAGGTAGGGAAGGGTGAACAGGATCATCACCACCGCCGTGATCACCCGCACCACGCGGCTGTCGTGGAGGGCACCCAGCAGTTCGGGCGGGGTGACCAGGCCGCGCTCCCGGCCCACCTGCCAGATCTTGCGTCCGACAATCCAGAAGGTCAGGGCCATGAATCCGGTCCCGAAACCCATGATCGGGAAAAAGGCGTAGCCGTCCCGGTAGCCGGCGCCCGAAGTACCGAATACCGTGAATGCCGAAAAATTGGTGGCCACCATCGTTCCCAGCAGCACCACCGTGCCCAGCCGGCGATCCGCCAGAAAATAGGTCACCGGCGACGAGCGCCAGCGGGTGCGAGCCACCAGCCCGATGATCAGAACTGCCAGGAAATAGGCGATCAGAACCCCGATACGAACCGCCATCTGCTCTCCTTTCGGACCCTCTACGTCCGGCCGGCGGCGGACCGCCGGGCGCCGCAATAAAAAAAGCCATCCCGTTCAGGTCGGGATGGCTTCCGGCGCCCCTGGAAGTCAAGGGCGCAAAAAACCTGACATAACCTTGCCGCAGACCGCCCCCTGGCGGCCGTTACATGTCTTATAGCCCCCGGTTCCGGGGCCTGTCAAGCAGACGTTCTGCAACTATCCCGGGATATTGTTTTTTTGGGGCTTGACAGGCCGCCCGGCATCGGTCATCAAGACCCATTCCCCGCCCCGGGGTCCCGCGTCCAGCGGCTTTCGGCAACCCCTGTCCAAGGAGCGCAGCAGCCCCCATGAAACAGCGACTCAGCAGCACCCTTTTCGATCTGCCGGTGCAGGAACTGCGCCGCGGCTACCGCAGCGACATCTATTTCTGGCGCGAAAAGATGAGCCTTGAAAAGCACAACCTGCACCCCCAGGTCACCATGCAGGTATTTCAGAAGAAGGATGCCGTCCTGTGCGGCATCGACGAGGCGATCGCCGTCTTAAAGCTGGCCTCCGGCCATTACACCGATCATGACCGCGCCTGCAAGCTCTTCGACCGTCTGATCGAGCTCAAGCGCAAGGCCAGGGGTCATTTTCTCAGCAACCGGCAGACCTATCTGCAAATCCTGGAGCAAAAGCTCGAGATTGCCCAGCAGCTCGACAGCCTCTGGGTGGAGGGCTTCAGCCAGCTTAAAATCGACGCCCTTTACGACGGCGACCCCATCGCCCCGCTGGAAACCGTGATGCACATCAGCGGCGACGCCAGCCTCTTCGCTCACCTGGAAACCATCTACCTGGGGGTTCTCGCCCGGCGCACCAAGGTCGCCACCAACGTGCGCAATGTCGTCAACGCCGCCAACGGCAAGATCGTTCTTTATTTCCCGGCGCGCTTCGACCACTGGGCGGTTCAGGGCGGCGACGGCTACGCGGCCCATATCGGCGGGGTTGCCGGGGTCTCCACCACCGCCCAGGGCGAGTGGTGGGGCGCCAGCGCCTCCGGCACCGTTCCCCACGCCCTGATTGCCGCCCTGAACGGCGACACCCTCCAGGCGGTCAAAATTTTCAGCGCCACCTACCCCGACACCAACCTGGTGGCCCTGGTGGATTTCGACAACGATTGCGTCGGCACCGCCCTGCGATGCGCCGATGCCTTGGGCGACAAATTGTGGGGGGTGCGCCTGGACACCTCCGAGAACATGGTGGACAGGTCCATCGTGCCCATCATGGGCAGCTTCAAACCCAACGGGGTTGTCCCGGAACTGGTCTGCATGACCCGCAAGGCCCTGGACAAGGCCGGCTATCAGCACGTCAAAATCGTGGTTTCCGGGGGGTTCACACCGGAGAAGATCGCGAAATTCGAAGCGCTCGGGGTGCCCGTGGACAGCTACGGGGTGGGCAGCTGCCTGCTGGGCGGGGCCTACGATTTCACCGCCGACATCGTTCAGCTGGACGGCCGCCCCTGCGCCAAGGCCGGGCGCGGTTATCGGCCCAATCCGCGCCTGGGCGGTGTCGGGGAGGGGTGAAAAAGGGGGTGGACTAGGTTTTGAACATATGTTAATAACCATCCCATGTGTGCCATGACGCAAGGCGTTGGCATGCGTCTTCCTTGGCCACTGTCGGTCAAGGCAACATACGCAGAAAAAGGAGACCCCAGATGAAACCGAAAGACAAATTGGTCATCATCGGATGCGGGGGCGTGGGCGGGCCGGCCTCCATGCTCTCCAAGAAACTCATGCCAGAGGTGGAGGTCACCAACATCCGGGATGAGAAATGTTTCATTGTGCGCTGAGCGCTGCCCCACGTTGTGGCCGGTCTGGTCACGGGCGAATCGATTGTGAATCCGGATGCCAAGCTGGCGGATGCCGGGGTGAAGGTCGTGGTCGACCGCGTAACCCGGGTGGATCCTCAGGCAAAGAAGGTCTTCGTGGCGGGCGGGGACGAATACGCCTACGACAAGCTGATCCTGAGCACCGGTTCCAGCCCCATCTTGCCGCCGTTACCCGGCAAGGACCTGGAGGGGGTGTTCATGCTGCGCTCCCTGCAGCATGCCGAGGACATCTGCCAATTCCTGAGCACCCATGCGCCCCGCAAGTTGACCTTCGTCGGCGCCGGCTTCATCAGCCTGGAGGTGGCGGTCCTGCTCAAACAGGCCAACCCGGATTACGAGATCACCATCGTGGAGCTTCTCCAGCATCCCCTGGCCACCATGCTGGACGCCGAGCTGTGCCAGCGGGTGGAAAAATATCTGACCGAAAAAGGGTTCCAGCTCCAAATGGGGAAGAAGGTGGTCGGCATCCAGGGCAACGGCCGGGTGTCGTCCGTCACGCTGGATTCGGGGGAAGAGATCGCCGCCGACATGGTCTTCATGAACGTCGGTGCGGCACCCAACCTGGAGCTGGCCAGGGAGATGGGGCTGGAGATCGGCCGCTTCGGGGTCAAGGTCAACGAGTTTTTGGAAACCTCCGACCCCGACATTCTGGCGGCCGGAGACTGTGCCGACAACAAGCACTTCGTCACCGGAACCTCCAACCCCGGCGCCCTGCGGGGCCCCGCGGTGATCATGGGCAGGCTGGCGGCCAAACGCCTGGCGGGCTATGAGATCCCGTTTCCGGGGCTGCTGAATGCGGCGGCCTGCAACCTGATCGATTGGAACGTGGCTGCCACCGGCCTGACAGAAGCCCAAGCCCAGCACGAGGGGATCGAAACGGTGAGCGCCACGGTGGATTCCCGGAGCAAGCACGGGATGATACCGGGCATGACGCCCTGGACCCTGAAGCTGGTTTTCGACCGCAACCGGCGGACCCTCATCGGCGGGCAGATCCTGAGCCGGGAAATAGCGCCGGTCAAGGAGATCGACGCCGTCAGTGCGCTGATTCTGGGGCGCAAGACGGTCGAAGACATCACCGTTTTCGTCACGGCGGGCAATCCGGACATCTCCTCGGAGCCCAGCCTGGAGCCCCTGACCATCGCCGCGGAGCAGTGCTTGCAGAAGATGGGCCGCCGGCAGGGCGTCTGATAACCGGTCCAGGCGGGGTCTCGGGCCTTTACGCACCGGGTGTCCGTTTGCAATTTTAGCGGCGCCTCCGGTGGGGGGGTGCCTTTGCCACCCCGCCCCAAAAAAACGACCGGCAGCCGGAGTTCTTTTCTTGAACTCCGGCTGCCGGCCGTTTTTTTTTGGCACCGGCATCCGTGGCCGACACGATTATTTTCTGCCGGCGTAGGCCAGCGCCGCCCGAATGAAGTCCCTGAAGAGCGGATGGGGCGCCATGGGGCGCGACTTGAACTCGGGGTGGAACTGGCAGCCGAGAAACCAGGGGTGGTCTTTGAGTTCGACGATTTCCACCAGATCCCCGCGCGGCGAAACGCCGCTGACCACCAGGCCGTGCGCCTCCAACTGGGCCTGAAAGGCGTTGTTGAACTCGTAGCGGTGGCGATGGCGCTCCGAGATGTCGGTCTGGCCGTAGGCCGCAAAGGATAGGCTGTCTTTCTTCAGCCGGCAGGGGTAGGCCCCCAGGCGCATGCTGGCGCCTTTTTCGGAGGACGCATTGCGTTGCTGCAGCGTGCCGGTCTTCTCGTCGTACCACTCGGTCATCAGATAGATCACCGGGTAGGGGGTGTTTTCATCGAACTCTGAGCTGTTGGCGTTTTCGAGACCGGCCACGCTGCGGGCGAAGTCGATCACGGCGATCTGCATGCCCAGGCAGATGCCGAAGAAGGGCACCTTGCGCTCGCGCGCATAAGCCGCGGCGCAGATTTTGCCCTCGATCCCGCGGGAGCCGAAACCGCCGGGCACCAGGATGCCGTCGGCCGTTTCCAGCTGGGGGCCGCAGGCATCGGGGCTGATTTTTTCCGAATCCAAAAAGATCAGGTTCACCCGGCAGTCATTGGCGATGCCCCCGTGATAGAGGGCCTCGTTGAGACTCTTGTAGGACTCGGTCAAATTCACGTATTTGCCGACAATCGCGATGGTCACGGTGTGTTTGGGCGCCATGAACTTCTGAACCACCTCCTCCCAGGCCTCCAGCCTGGGGGCGCGGGTCCAGATGTGCAGCAGCTCCACGATCTTGTCGTCGAGCCCCTCCTTGTGGAAGAGCAGGGGACACTCGTAGATGCATTTGACGTCCTTGGCGGTGATGACGGCGTCGATGCCCACATTGCAGAAAAGCGCGATCTTGGCTTTGATCTCCTTGGACAGAAACCGGTCGGTGCGGCACAGCAGGATATCCGGTTGGATGCCGATGCTGCGCAGTTCCTTTACGCTGTGCTGGGTCGGTTTGGTCTTCACCTCGCCGGCGGTGGCGATGTAGGGCACCAGGGTGAGGTGGATGTAGAGCACGTTTTCCTTGCCGACATCAGTCTTGAACTGGCGGATGGCTTCAAGAAACGGCAGGCTCTCGATGTCCCCGATGGTGCCCCCGATTTCGACGATCACCACGTCGACGCCGTCAGCCGCCAGCTGGATGCTGCGTTTGATTTCGTCGGTGATGTGGGGGATCACCTGAACGGTGCCGCCGAGATAATCCCCGCGGCGCTCCTTGGTGATGACGGAATAGTAGATTTTTCCGGTGGTGAAGTTGTTGTCGGCCCCCAGCTTGGCATTGGTGAAGCGCTCGTAGTGACCCAAGTCGAGATCGGTTTCGGAGCCGTCGTCGGTGACGAAGACCTCCCCGTGCTGAAACGGGTTCATGGTGCCGGGATCCACGTTGATGTATGGGTCCAGCTTCTGAAGGGTGACGCTCAACCCCCGGCTTTCCAGAAGCGCACCGATGGAGGCGGAGGCCAGGCCCTTGCCCAGGGACGAGAGCACCCCGCCGGTCACAAAAATAAATTTGGTGTTAAAGGCCATTGATCTTCCTCAAGCCGCCGTGGCAGCCCCCGCTGGAGGGTTGCCCCGGGGCCCTGCATAGGTGCGGCATGCCAGCCTCAGGGAGCGCTTCGGCGAGGAATCGCGCGCCCGCCGCCGTGGCCGGCAGCTCTCCCCGTGCCGACGCTGGATACACCGCCGGTTGGTGGACGTTCTCGACGCATGTCCAGACGACATCAGTCAAAAATCTTCTTGAAATCATCGAGGGTTTTTTGCACATCCCCCCCGCTTGGGGGCTGCTCCGAAACCGGAGCGGCGGTCGTTGCTGCCTGATAGCGGCGCTTGAGCTGCCCGAGGTCGAAAAAATCCGCCGGCAGGGATGGGTCTTTTTCCACCCGGCTGATTTTCAGCTCCCGCTCCAGCCGGTCGCCGCGGTAGAAGAGGATATGCCACGGGTACCAGACGGCGTTGGTTTCACGCCAGTTTTGGAAGCGGATGTCCAATGCAGGATCTTCCCAGGAATCGGGCGCCGCGGGCAGGATGAGGCGCATGGGGCGAAAACTGCGCTGTTCGATCCATACCTGCGGGGCGGAGAAGTCCGGGTAGCGGGCCCCGATCACGAAGGCGGTTTCCATTTCCAGGCGGCCGAAGCTGGTGACCGAAAGGTCCACGCCCAAACGGATCAGGTGGTTTTGGAGGCGCACCCGCTCCCGGTGGAGAAGCAGATCTTTGTAGCGGTCCGCGGCCGTTTCGGCCTCAGCCGTGAGTACCCCGTCGGTCACCGTCAGTGATGCGTCGCGGTTGACCACGTGCAGTCGCTGGCGGCCCTGTCCTGCAAGGTCCGAACGGAACCGGTCGGGAAACCGGTAGATGATGGTTTCGGCGAATTCGGCGCTGGGGCCCTCCGGGCTGCCGCCATGGACCACCAGGGTCTGGACGACCCGCAGACCTTTGAGTTTTTTCTGCTGCCGGGCCATCAGTTCCAGGACCTGGGGGCCTTCCAGGACAAAGGCCCCGGCAGGCCCGGGAACGTTCGGCAGCAGGCACAGCGCGGTGAAGAGAACCCAACCGAGGGGTAGCAGTCGCTTCATGTCAGGGGATGTCCCGCTTGAACCGGGTGAAGAACGGCCCGTGATCGCCGCTATTCCGTCACGAAAATACCGTCGGCAAAGCGGGCGGCGGGCCCCAGGGCCTCTTCAATGCGGATGAGTTGGTTGTATTTGGCTACCCGGTCGGTGCGCGACAGGGAGCCGGTTTTGATCTGCCCGCCGTTGACCGCCACCACCAGATCCGAGATGAAGGTGTCCTCGGTTTCCCCCGAGCGGTGAGAGATCACGGTGGTGTAGCCGGCATGGGCGGCCATGGCGATGGCATCCAGGGTTTCGGTGACGGTCCCGATCTGGTTGAGTTTGATCAGGATGGCGTTGCCGACCCCCTCTTCGATGCCCCGCGCCAGGATCTGGGGGTTGGTGACAAAAATGTCGTCACCCACGATCTGCACGCCGGCCCCCAGGCGTTCGGTCATCACGGCCCAATTTTCCCAGTCCTGCTCGGCCAGCCCGTCTTCCACGGAGAGGATCGGATAGCGGTCGATGAGGTCCTCGTAGTAGTCGATCATCTCAGCGGCGGTCAGGGCCTTGTCCTCGGATGCCAGACGGTAGCGGTCGTCTTTGAAAAACTCGCTGGCGGCCGCGTCCAGGGCGATTCCAATATCGCTGCCGGGCACGTAGCCGGCCGCATCGACGGCCTCCAAGATGAACTTCAGGGCGGCCTCGTTGGATGCCAGATCCGGCGCGAACCCGCCCTCGTCGCCCACGGATGTCGCCAGGCCCTTGGCCTTGAGCAGTTTTTTGAGGGCATGAAAGGTCTCGGCGCCCATGCGCACCGCCTCGGTGATGGACTTGGCGCCCACCGGCACGATCATGAACTCCTGGATGTCGAGGTTGTTGGCGGCGTGGGCCCCGCCGTTGATGATGTTCATCATCGGCATCGGCAGTTCACGGCCGTTGATGCCCCCCAGGTAGCGGAAAAGGGGCAGGCCGTAGGCGGCGGCGGCCGCCCGGGCGGCCGCCATGGAAACGCCCAGGATGGCGTTGGCGCCCAGCTTGGCCTTGTTGGGGGTGCCGTCGAGGTCGATCATCGCCCGGTCGAGGGCCGCCTGGTCGGCGGCGTCAAGCCCCCGGATGGCGGGTGCGATGGTCTCCATGACGTTGTCCACGGCCTGGGCGACGCCCTTGCCGCCGTAGCGCGGGGCGTCGATGTCGCGCAATTCCAGGGCCTCCCGGGTGCCGGTGGAGGCCCCCGAGGGCACGGCCGCCCGGCCGGTGGCGCCGCAGGCCAGGTCGATATCCACCTCGACGGTCGGATTTCCCCGCGAATCCAGGATCTCCCGCGCACTCACCTCGATGATTTCAGTCATTTGATTCCTCCAGCATCCAAAAGTTGCTAACCCTTTAAGTAACACCGAGTTTTGCGATTCGAGCCGGAATACACTCTGAAACTCCACAAAAGTCGCTGGGTCCGGTCCCGGGCCGCCCACCCCTCAGGGCTGCACCAAGGGACAGGATGCGACAGAACGGAGGTTTGCCGGAACCCCTCGACGCAAACCCAAACACCTACCCGTGCAGGAGCGCCGGTGGGCCGCCCCCTGGCTAACTGTCCAATAAAGTTGATTGAAATCAATTGGTTGGGGTGTCGAAGGCCGTGGCGATTGCCCATCCCCGAGCTTGACAATTTGCGCAAAAATGTTACTCTGCTTCGCCTTGCATGTCAAGCAGCACGCCTGGCGTGCTACTAAAAATATACCGGATTCAACCGTACGGTTCGCCGAACCACCGCCCATTCAGGAAAAAAAGAATGACCGCCCACCAGACCCTTTACCATGATGCCCATCTCGTGGTTGCTGCCATTCGCGTTCTCGAACATCAGCACCAGGCCCCGCCGACTCTCGAGGCTGTCTGCGGGAGTCTGTCGTACCCTCTTGAAAAAGGCAACCGCATCTGCCTTAAACTGCATGAAATGGGGATTCTGCGCCTGGTGGAGGGCGGCTACGGTGTCAGGCTGTTTATCCGGGATCACCTGAAACTGGAGGACCTTCCCCGTGAAGCGGCGGGCCCGTCTTTGGAGGACGCCCTCGAGGATTTCCGCCGCACCCGCCTGGCAACCGACCGGTCTTTGGACGCCCTCAAGGCCGAGCAGCAGAAATTGAAGGAGGGGCGGGTTTCCGCGATCGAAAAAAAGCTGCGGGAAGAGTTGCGCAAAGGCAAATCCGAGAGCACTTGAGGCCCTCGCCATCCGCCAATTGCCCGCGCCGGCTAACGGGCCCCGGGGCTTGCCCGCCACACCGCAAAAAGCGTCATCATCGCTCACTTCTGAGGGTTGCGGTAATCGAGAATTTTACAAGATGAGGGCTTGTTTTTTCGAGGCCTTGGATGCGAAGTCAGTGCCATGCATAATGCCATGAGCAGTTGGATGCAGCGATTGCTGATTGTCGGCCTCGGCCTGCTCGCCACCCTGGAATTCGGCCTGGGATTCGGCCGGTTTTCCTCCGCGCAGGGGACGCCTGCGGTTTACGTTGCGCCGATTCAGGGAACCATCGACTTGGGTCTCGCACCTTTTGTCGCGCGCACGCTCCAGGAGGCCACCGATGCCGGCGCTGCGGCCGTGATTTTTGAGATCAACACCTTTGGTGGGAGGGTGGATGCGGCGGTCCTTATCCGCGACGCGCTGCTCAATGCCCGGGTTCGGACCGTTGCCTTTGTGAACAAGCGCGCCATCTCCGCCGGCGCCCTCATCGGTCTGGCGGCCGAGACGATCGTCATGACCGACGGCGCCACGATCGGGGCCGCCACCCCGGTAAAGATGGGAGAGCCCGGTGCCTCCCCTCAACCGGTGGAGGAGAAGACCGTTTCCTATGTACGAAAGGAATTCAGCGCCACAGCCGAGGCCCGCAAGCGGCCCCCACTTATCGCCGAGGCGATGGTGGATGCGGACGTCGAGATCCCCGGCGTCTCCGAGAAAGGCAAACTCCTGACCCTGACCACCGACGAAGCCATCAAACTTAAAGTTGCGGATTTACGCGCCCCGACCCTGGAGCGCTTGCTGGATCAGTTGGATCTTGCGGGGGCTGAAGTGCGGCGGGTGTCGCCCAACTGGGCGGAGGATTTGGTCCGATTCCTGACAGGCCCCGTCATCAGTTCGCTGCTCATCACGATCGGCATGCTTGGGATTATCCTGGAAATCCGCACCCCGGGCTTCGGCGTGCCCGGATTCCTGGGCATCGCAAGTCTGGCCCTTTTCTTTTGGGGTCACTGGCTGGTTCAACTGGCGGGCTGGGAAGAATTGCTGCTGCTGGGTGCCGGTGTCGTGCTGGTGGTCTTGGAGGTATTTTTCATTCCGGGCTTTGGTATCGCCGGGGTGCTGGGGAGTGTGGCCCTCCTGGCGGGCCTGAGCCTGAGCCTGATGGGAGATGGGGTCACGTGGGATTTCGCCCTCAGGGCAGTGGGGCGCGTTGTTTTTTCCCTGCTTTTAGCCGTGGTGGCAACTCTGGTTTCGCTGCGCTTTCTGCCGCGCCTGCCCTTCGGTCGACGCCTGATTCTGGAGACCGCGCTTCCGTCGGATCAAGGCTACTCCTCTGCGCCTGCGGGGGACAAGAGTTGGCTGGGGAAGGTCGGGACAGCGGTCTCGCCTCTGCGGCCGGCGGGCATCGCCGAGATCGAAGGTGAGCGGTTGGATGTGGTGTCCGACGGGGAGTTGGTCGAGCCCGGGGCGCCGATTGTCGTGACCCGTGTGGATGGCAATCGCATTGTCGTGCGGCGCCGGCGCACACCAACAGAAAGGAGTCAAGGATGATAGGATTCGAGACGGGTATCGCCGGCGGTGTTATTTTGTTGGTGGCGATTCTGGCGGTCTTGGGCTTTGTCCTTTACCTGGTTCCCGTCCCGCTTTGGATCGCCGCCTGGGCATCGGGTGCCTATGTGGGACTTATGACCCTCGTCGGGATGCGGTTCAGGCGGGTACCGCCCAGCATCGTCGTCACGGGGCGCATCAGTGCGGCCAAGGCCGGGCTGCCCCTGCCGATCAACGATTTGGAAGCGCACTATCTGGCCGGTGGAGACGTGGTCCGGGTCGTCACGGCCCTCATTTCAGCGGACAAGGCCAACATCCCCCTGCCTTTCAATCGTGCCGCCGCCATCGATTTGGCCGGGCGCGACATCGTGGAGGCGGTCAAGATGTCGGTCACCCCTAAGGTCATCGAGACGCCCAAAATAGCCGCCGTGGCCAAGGACGGGATCCAGCTCATCGCGGTCTCGCGCGTGACCGTCCGCACCAACCTCGACCGTCTGGTGGGCGGCGCGGGGGAAGAAACTATCATTGCGCGCGTCGGGGAGGGCATGGTCAGCACCATCGGTTCTGCGGCGACGCACAAGGATGTGCTGGAAAATCCGGATCACATCTCCAAACATATTTTGGCAAAGGGGCTGGATTCGGGGACCGCCTATGAGATCCTCTCGATTGACATTGCGGATGTGGACGTCGGCGAGAACATCGGCGCCAAACTGCAAATCGACCAAGCCAATGCCGACAAGCAAATCGCGCAGGCCAAAGCCGAGGAGCGACGCGCCATGGCGGTTGCTTTGGAGCAGGAAATGCGGGCCCGGGTGGTTGAGGCGGAGGCCGAAGTGCCACGCGCCATGGCGGAGGCTTTTCGCCAGGGAAATCTCGGCATCATGGACTACTACAAGATGAAAAATGTGCAGGCCGATACGGCCATGCGCGATGCCATCGCCGGCACGGATGAAAAGCCCGATAGGACCCCGAAAAAATAAGGGAGGACGCTGTGGGAGAATTGAACTTCGGTCAGATCGTTTTTATGGTCGGCTTCATCGTGCTGCTGCTGATCAGGTTTTTGCGCCAGCGAGCCCGGCGGCGCCTGGAGAGTCGAGAGCCGGATCAAATGGTGCCGGAGGCGTCCGCGGCGCCGCTTCGCCGTCAGACCCAAGCACCTCCCGGGCCGCAGTCGACACCGCGTTCGTCGGGCGGCCGCGTGCGCGAATCGCGGATGCAAAGTACTCGCCCCCCGCTTGGGGAGTGTCATTTTATCAAAAAAACGCTTTTGGAAAACCCGCACGATGCGCGCCGCGGCATCATTCTCATGACACTCCTGGGACCTTGTCGGGCGTTCGATCCACGGGAATAGCCTTGCCAGGCAGCCAAGGCCGTGGTGTGCCCTCGTATTGGCGCAGCGGCCGAAAGGGGTTCCGCCCCCTGTTACCGGCCTGAAACCGTAATAAACAAACGCTACCGACACCCGGGCCTGGAGATCCATCGGGGTCTATCCACAAACGACCATCCGGAAACAAGCCCTTATCCGTTGTCTGTTATCTGGTGATCTGTATGATCCGGGACTCCCTCGATGGATTCAGTTGGTTCAGGAACGAGATCCGTTTTTTGGGCGGGTTCGGGTGGTAACGGCAGCACCTCATCGCTTTGATCTGGTGAACCCTCCGGCAACGGGACAATGACCTCCCGGGGTTTTTGTTCCTCTATGAGTTTGTTGAGACGATCAAAGGCTCTTTCCAACGAGGTGTCAACCACCACGCTTTCTTCTGCACTGACAATCACCCGTTTCAGTTGAGGAATTTTAAGGGGCCCGCTTGCCTCGAGATATAGGGGCTGAATGTAGAGGATATGTTTGCCAAGGGGGAAAATAATCATTTTGCCCCGCTTGACCTCCGATCCCAGCTGATCCCATAAAGTGATAATTTCGGCAATGGTGGTATTTTGATCGATGAGGGCATTCATCTGGGAGGGGCCATACACCTGAGATCCCCGCGGAAACAAATAGACGATAATCCGCCCGTAGTTGTCCCCGTCGCATCCGGCAAGGGCCAGTGCCCGCAGGTTTTCGCGGTTATTGGGAAGCATGGGGGTAACCAGAATAAATTCCGGCTTGTTGTGCTCGATGAGATCCAGGGTCAGGTAATAGGGCTGCATGCGGATTAAACGGTCTTCGTGGACAAGCTCCGCGAATTGCCATCGGTCCTCATCCTTGTAAAATGTTTCCGGGTTGGTCTGGTGATATTTTGAATACATTTTCATTTGGATTTCAAACAGCTTTTGGGGATACCGTATCTGTTTGCGTAATTTTTCGGGCATTTCCTCCATTGGTTTGATGAGGCCGGGATACATCCGCTGATAGGCGCGCGCGATCGGGTCCTTGGCGTCCACGAGATAGTATTTTACGGAACCGTTATAAGCGTCCACGGTGATCTTGATCGAATTTCGGATATAATTGAATTCCTGGTCGTAGGGGGCCCCCTGGGGGTACCACTTACTCAGCGTATAGGCGTCCTGAATCCAGTACATAACATCATCAGTAACCACCAGGTACGGATCTTCATCGAGCCGAATGAACGGCGTCAAAGTACTGATACGCTCCTGAATATTTCTTCTGAATAGAATGCGACTTCCTGAATTGGTTTTGGTGGTAAAGAAGATATTCCTGTCCTTGAAGTAGACGGCAAATAATGCCTTTTTAAACAAAGAGTTGACGGATACCCCGCCGGTGCCTTTGTAGTCGACTAAAACCTCTTCCAAGTCACCGGGATAGTGAAATTCTCGGCTGTCATTGGGAGCGATGGCATACTCGTAATCACCCGCGCCGAAATAAATGCTGGGTTCTTTGATCGAAAAGCCGTAAGAGGATACCGGCGGCATTTGATGGATAAACCATTGCATTCTTTCTTCGCCCGCTTGCGCCGCAGGAACCATAACCGGTGCGAATCCATGGGTGTACTTGAGGTGCATGTTGATCCAGTTTTGAGCCGGTTGGGGAAGCTTGTTCAAGTTGATTTCACGTGCGGCCAGGTAAACTTGATACGTAAGGTCGTTAACGGTATAACGCGCCACATCGATATCGGTGAATTGATAGTAAGGGCGAATTACCTGCACCTCCTGGAAAACATCCATGAGCAGTTCCCTGTCCCAGAGAGGAATGTTTTCTAGGTCCGTTCTGAGTTCCGGATCGGTGAGGCTTCGAAGGTTTTCCATTCTGCCGTAATCGCGACTTTCAACATGGGTCAGATTATAGGCACCCAGTGTTGATATCACCGCGTTTCGAATGTACGGGGCTTGGCGGGCAATCTCATTGGGCTTGACAAGATATTTTTCAACCGTGTCCGGTAAAAAATCCCACGTTCTGGCCGCATGGCTGAGGGCAAACAATACCGCAAAAATGGCAAGCGAATAAATCCCCTTGTCAGTGTGGACAAAAACGATCAGCGAGACCGCCATGGCCAGGAAAAATATCGCCGAAAGCCATATCAGCGGCAGCAAGACGGTCATTTCGGTATAGCCGGGACCATAAAATAGGGGTTGATTGTTAGTGTTGTAAACCAACATGTGTCTTTCGAGGATGTACCCCCAAGCCTGAACCAGAAATGCCAGCAATATCACAACCGAAAGATGAATTTTTGCAGCCTTGTACAACGGCTTGTGTTCCACAGCCAGCATGCGGCGTTCTATGTAGTAAAGAATAGCCAGGCCCACAAAAAGGAGCAATAACGTTATAATCAGGCGATTCTGAAGAAGGTTATAGATCGGGAGGGAAAACAGGTAATAACTGACATCGATGCCGTAAATCGGGTCTCTGATTCCGGCGTTGGGCCCGAATACGTATAGTAGTGTGGACTCCCACTGTTTATGAAGCGGGATGGCCAGAGGGATTGCAAGGATCACCGAAAGCGGGGCATACACCTTCAATGAACCGGAGCGAAAGGCCTGAATCAATTTTCCTGTTTTTGTTGCCTCAGGTTTGCACTCGCCCGCGAGGGTGCAGCCCAAGTATCTTGAGGCCACCCAAAAATTGAGAAAGATGACCAGAAAAAAAAACAGCGTCGCCCCCACGAATATCAAGTACTTGTAAGTCAATTTGAGGAGCAGCACGCCGGTGTAACCGAGTGCGCCGTACCAGTAAAGATCTACGAAAAAATTAACAAAAACAAAGTTCAACACCACATACGCAATGACCAATGCCGCAATCAGGGCCACAAACGCTATAAGCCATTTCTTCCAGCGCCCCATCGTAATCTCCTCACCATTATACTATGTTGGATAACGCTGATTTCCGATTTCACAGCTTGAAATCTGTTTTTTGATTATTCTTTTTTTACTGGCGCTTCATGTCATTAAACAATTTATCAAGCTATGATGCAACAATAAATTGTCAATCCCTCTGCTGTGCGCGTTCTGGCGCTAACGGCCGATTTGCGGCAGCCACGCAGCAATCCCGGTTCCGGGAAGGTTCAAATAGAGATCGCGCCCAAACTCTCTGAAATGGGTTTCCCCAGGCGTGCTTTGGATTCCCTGAATCAGGTCAAACGCCCCACGAGATTTCTTTGAAGGACTCCGGTTAAATGGCTGCCTACCCGGCATGGTGGATCCGCCGCCCCCCAAAGACGATCCCCGATAATCGGTTGGCCGTGGTTGACATGTCGGGATGACGACTTAATCTTCCCGATATTTTAACTTGACATGATGAGCGGCGTTAGGGAACTGGCCCAGGGATCGCCCGGCAACCTCTTCTTCCTGAAGGTGCCAAATCCAGCCCAAAAAGGGGAACATGTGGTCTTGATGACAAGGGAACCCCCGCGTTTTGCCAAGCGATTTCTCGCGTCACCATTCCACCATTGAACACACGTTTTTTAAGACCCGTCGCCTTCGACCCGATCAAAAGCGCTGCATCCATCGAGTGCCGTTTTCCAAGGTTTGAGCTTGGGAACCTCGCGGCCTGCTGCCTTATGCGATCGGTAACTCTGCTTCCGCTTGGCGGTCGACAACGCCCGACCAAAATGAGCGCTGCAGAGTTTGCAGCCTGCGGTGTTTTCGATAAAACCCACGGTGGGCAAAGAAATGGGAGGTTTGCCAAATGAAAAAAACCGTATTTCTATATTCGGGTGAAGGAACCCATAGCAGTCAAACCCGTTTCACGCTTTTGAAACAATCGCCGCGCTGGGCCGAAATTGAAAGTATTCTGCGCGCACAAATGGATCTGGAACTGGAGCCGCTCTGGGAGCGGGAAATCGGCAGGCATCGATGCCCCTACAGCCCTTTGCTGACCGTGGTGTCCCAGATTTGTCTGGCCGATATCTGGTGCCGCTGGGGTTACCACCCGGATGTGGTCATCGGCCACAGCACCGGGGAACTGGCGGCAGCCTACCAGGCCGGTTTCCATACGCTGGAAGAAGTGCTGCTGCTGGCCTATGGGATCGGCGAGGCGGCTGCCAACCTCGATGGGGTGATGGCCCATGGCCGGGTATCCGAGGCGCGCCTTGGGGACCTGCCGGTGGGTCCTTCCTCGTTCAATTTCAAGGTCGAAAACGGGCGGCATGTCACCCTCTCCGGCTATGCCGGCGAGATGGAGGAATTTCTCCGGAAATACCCAGATTTTGTGAGAATGAAACTGCCCCACCCCTGGCACCACCCGGATTACCGACGCTTTGCCGACCGGCTGCCCCGTTTCCCATCGGCTGCGGTGGGGGGACCTGCTTTCTTATCGGGGGTCACCACGCGGTTTGAAACCCGCCTCGCGGATGACTACTGGCACGAGTGGCTGGTCAAGCCCATCGATTTCATTCGGGCCATGCAGGCCCTCAAGGACAACCACCAGGACGCCCCCATCGATTTCATCGAAATCGGTTTTCACCCGGTGCTGGAAAAGTGCTGCCAGATTTTCGATGACCATACCTACGTTTCCTCCATGTTCCGCGGCGAGGATGACGCCGGCTGGATTCTATTTCAGAGGAAAAAACTGGATCAGAATGTTTTTTTGAAAAGCCTCCAAAAGGCCCTCGCCGCATTCAAGCCGGAGCTGGATTTCACTGCGCCGCTGGCCTACCAGGGGCTGGGCTCCCTGGAATTTGCCGAACTATCCGTGCTATTGCAGCCCTATTTTCCTTCACTTGCCCCCCAGGATTTCTATCGCCATAAAACAATCAACCACCTGATCGGCCACTTCGGCCTGAGGAAGGCGGTTGAGCCGGCGGGCAGGGAAACACTGCGCAAAAACCCGGTGGTGATTTCCGGGATGAGCTGCCGTTTCCCGTCCAGCGTGGAGACCCTGACCCAGTTCTGGGATATGCTGGTCAGCCGGGAAGACCAGGTGCGGCATGTGGCCGCCAGGGGGGGCGCGGAAGGGGGCTATCTGGCGGATGCCGTCACCCGCTTCGATCATCGCTACTTCAACATCCCTTCGGCCGAAGCGCGCACCCTGGATCCCCAGCAGATCCTTGCCCTGGAGTTGACCGAAATGCTCTGGAAGGATGCCGGCATAGATCCCGAAACCCTGGACAAGAACCGGGTCGGTGTCTATCTCGGGGTCTGGAACCAGGAGTACGGGGGGGATAGAAGCTCCGTTTTCTACCCAACTGGGGTCAATCCGAGCATTATCGCCGCCAGAATCAGCTACCACTACGATCTGAGGGGGCCGAGCTGGGTTTCCAACACCGCCTGCGCCTCCTCACTGGTGGCGGTCCACTACGCCCTCAAGGATATCGAGGCCGGCCGGGTGGACTACGCCATCGCCGGCGGCGTCAACATGCTGCTGAGCGACGCGTTTACCGGCAGCATGCGAAACTCCGGATTCCTCTCCCGGGACAACCGCTGCAAGGCGTTCGACGACGCCGCCAACGGGTATGTGCGCGCCGAGGGCGGCGGCCTGGTGCTGCTGGTCAACAAAGAGCTGGTCGACGCCTACTACGCCGAAATCCTCGGGTCCGCCATCAACCAGAACGGCCGCCGCTCCCAGGTGATCACCGCACCCCATCCCGAAGCCCAGGAGGAGCTGATTTTGGCCGCCTGCCGTGACGCGGGGATAAGCCCCCGGGAGATCTCCTACGTCGAATGTCACGGGACCGGTACGAAGCTCGGGGACCCCATCGAAATTTCGGCCATCAAAAACACCATCGCCCGGGACAGAAAAGACACCTGCTACGTCGGCTCGGTCAAAACCAATATCGGTCATCTGGAATCCGCCGCCGGCATCGCCGGGCTGCTCAAAGCGGTGGCCAGCCTGTACCACGGCATCATCCCCCCCAATCTGCATTTTCATCATCCCAACCCATACATCGACTTCGAATCCCATTTGATCCGGGTGGTTTCCGAAGAAACTCCCATCGACCATCGGGCACTCATCGGTGTCAGCAGTTTCGGCTTTGGCGGCAGCAACGCGCATCTCATCGTCAGGGGGGCGGACGCATCGGTTCGCAAGGAAATCCGTCCCCTGGAAATCCCCTTTGACCGGGAAAGCGCCGCCCCTCTGAACGATTACCTCCAGCTTCAGACGCCGGACCCCGCGCTGGGCGCCACCGGGGGGGGAAACAAAGGCGGGGCCGCGGAAAAGGCCCTTAGCCGCGAAGATATCGACGCCCTGGTGCGGGACCTTTTTTCCCAATTGACCAATATCGATGAGATCCACCCGGACATCGCCCTGACCGATCAGGGCCTGAGCTCCCTGAGCGGCACGGAACTGATCACCATGCTGGAAGCAGCGTTGCACGTCGAGATCGGGCCGGAAATCCTTTTCGAGTATCCGTTGAAAGATCAGTTTGTCGATCAGCTTTGCACCTTGGCCGCCGGCGCCCCTGACATCAACCCGAAGACTGCTGCAAAGGGTGAAGCCCATGGAATCAATTAAAACAACGCATGTGGGCTCTTTGCCGCGCCCCCAGGAGATGATCGCCAAAATCCTGCGAAAGCAGGCCTTCGCAAAGGAGGATTTGAGACGCTACGTCAAGAGTGTTGTGGAAAAACAGCTGCAGCTGGGAATATCCTACATCAACAACGGCGAGATGCCCCGGCTGGACTACGTGAACGCCACCGTCACCCGCATTTCGGGTTTCGGCGGCCAGGCATCGGCGCCCATGCCGCGGGATCTGGAGGAGCTGCCCGAATTGTCCGGCCGCTTCGGTGGCCGCAACGGGTTGATCACCCTCAATCCCAAAGCGCCGGTCACGCTGCCGACGTGCTCCGGGCCGTTAACCTATTCCGGCGAGGCCTCCCTGCGGGAGGAGTTGGACATGCTGGCCGCGGTTTACGCTGAAATCAAGCCGTCCTATCCTGAGGCGCCCGCAGGGCTTTTTTTCACCGCGCCGTCCCCCGGGACCGTGGCGCTTTTTCTGGAAAACAGCTACTACCCGAATTACGAAGTGTATTTGGAAGCCCTGGGGGCGGTGTTGAAGACAGAGTATGACATCATCCGCAGCTACGGTTTCCACCTCCAGATTGACTGCCCGGACCTCGCCATGGGGCGCCACACGCGTTTCAAAGACGTCAGCGAAGCCGAATTCCTGGCAACCGTTGACACGAACGTCCGCGTCTTGAACCAGGCCCTGGCCGCAGTCGATCCGGCCCTTTGCCGGGTGCACATCTGCTGGGGCAACTATCCCGGGACGCATCACTGCGACATCGACCTAAGGTCTATCTTCAAGCCCATCACGGCCCTGAACGCCAGGTACATTTCTCTGGAGGCCAGCAATCATCGGCACGCCCACGAGTGGGCCGTGTTCGCCGAATTGCCTTTCCCCGAAGACAAGGTGCTGATGCCGGGGGTCATCGATACCAGCTCCAACACGGTGGAGCACCCCGATCTGGTGGCCCAACGGATCTCCAATTTCGCGCAAATTCTCGGCCCGCACCGGGTGGTCGCCTCAACCGATTGCGGCTTTGCCACGACCGCATCCGCAGCCAGCGTTTCCGGCGAAGTGGCCTGGCTGAAACTCGCCTCCCTGGTGGAGGGGGCCAGGCGCGCAAGCGTGAAACTGTGCTGAAGGGCCCCAGGCGGGGCGGGCACGCCGCCATGCCTTCGGCCTGGCCCGCGCAGCCGTGGGCAAAGGCAGCCAGAAGGAATTTCCGGTGGTTGGCCGTGAATTCGATTTGAAGATCAACAACAGACAAACGAGGACTTCCGTATGAACCAGACATCGGGTCAAAGGCCCGGCGTTCGCGTGGCCAATTTCTCGAAAATAGCGTTGCCGGGTGAGCACCGCTTGGATTTCGACTCCCAGGACGTCGCGACCACCGTTCGCACACTCAGAAGATATGCCGACCTGCCCTACGTGTTCGTCGCAGGAAAGGAAAACAGCGGCACCATCGCCGAATTGCTGCCGGCCTTGAAGGCGATCCGCTCCGCCTGCTACCCCTATGCCGTCTTACTGACGGGCGGCGCTGCCCTGGATTTCGATGACCCGGAGCTGGACATCGTCCCCGTCGGCGGCGAGGATCCGCAAACGGTTCAGGAGCGCATCGACCGCTACGCCGCGGCCAGGTTCAGTTTTGACGTCAACCAGCTCCGGATACGGAATTCCAGCCCTCTGCCCACCCGGGTGGATGTGGCCATTGTGGGCGCCGGCATAACCGGCCTTTACGCCGCCGACAGGTTACGCAAGGCCGGCCTTTCCGTCTGCATTTTGGAAAAAAGCGATGCGGTGGGGGGGATCTGGACCCGCTACGCCAACCACACCTCCAGGGTCAACTCCTCTGAATGCGCCTACCGCCTGCTGGAGAAAAAAACCAGGTCCAACCGCGATCACTCGGCCACCTGGGAGATCCTGACAGATGTCGCCCGGCTGGCCCGGCAGGTGTTGCGTGAACTCTACACCGAGACCGAGGTGACCGGAATTGAAGCGGCTGGCGATCGCTATCGCATCCGGTTGAGCCGAGGGGGAGATGAAGCTGTCCTGGAGAGCAAGGGGGTCATTCTGGCGATCAACGACCGGGTGGGGACACCCCGCGAGGTGACCTGGCCGAATCAGGCGGTGTTTCGGGGGAAACTGGTTGCCGGGATGTCCGATCAGACGGCGGGGATCGATTGGCGCGACAAGAATGTGGTCGTCATCGGCATGGGCGCCTTTGCGGTTGAAAACACCCGCACGGCGCTGGAGGGTGGCGCGCGCCACGTGACCGTGGTGAGCCGCCGGCATGGCACCGTTTGTCCGAAAATTGTCGATTACCTCAATTTCATCACCCCTTACGACGAGACCTTCCAACACGACAAAAAAAGCAATTTTTTGAACATGATGTACTGGAAGAAAACCTATGAGCTGAGCGGGGCCACCCAGCCCGAGTGCTGGATGGCCAAGATCAAGCACCCCGGGCACACCATCAGCGTGTCGGACATCTGGTTTGTGGGGCATTACCTCAAAAAGATCGAAACGGTCACCGGTGAGATCAGCGGCATGACTGAAAGCGGCGTCACCGTCGACGGCCGGCGCCACATCCCGGCGGATATCGTCGTAAACACCGTCGGCTTCGAGCGCAATACCCCGGCTGCCCGGGCGCTGAGCGGCTCTGGTGAAATCTACAACACCAACTATCTGGCCAAAGACTTCATGTACCTGGCGGATGCCTACATCGACGACGAGGCCTTCAATTCCCTGTTCGGCTCCAGCGTCCTGGAGATGGTGAAGTTCTACCTCGAGGTGTTTGTGATGTTCTTCGACAGCCCGGAATACGACGCCATGGTCAAGACCGAGGGAGTGGAAAAGCTACCCATCGGGGAAAGAAAATGGTCCGACTACATCGCGGGTGCCATGGCCCTGATCCGAAAGTACCCCGATATCCAGGCCGTCGCCAAAAGACAAGTCGCCCAGAGGACGCAAAATTTCCTGCAGGCCCATGACCTCGAGACCTACGTCGCAGCCAATAAAAGAGAGTGGATCGATACCCACGCGATGCTCGCCGGCAGACCCCTGACGGAGGCGGAGTGTCTGCCCTACGTTTTCGAGAAGCTGGTGAAAAAGCAAGGTTTGCGGTAAAAAATAACGCCGCCGTATGGCGCTGGATTTTGGTTCGTCATCAAGGCACATCCGTCGACGCATGGCAAGGCGCCCGTCGGTGGCGGTAGGGCCGTGAACGGGCAAAAAGCAGGCGAGATGCGGAAATTTTTTTGACGGCGCCCCGGCGCCTTTTCCGTTGCCGAGCAATTCCCTCCATTTATCGCTTTCCCAAAAAATCAGCCCACCTCAAAAATTTTTTTGAATTTGAATGGACAGTCTCATTTTAACGCATTATTAATTAATTACTCACCTGTAGTTATTTTTAACTGTTCAATGTGAGCAACGAAAAGCCAGCTCCACTTGGGGAGCGGCAGTTGATGGCCTGGGTGAGTGTTTCGGTTTGAGATTACAATGTGCTTTCTACGTTTTTTCCCTCTGCAAGTTACGGTGATAAAAAACGGAAGGGGAATTAACAGGTATGCGAAATCCTTTTTTCTTGCTTACGGTGTTCGCCTTGTCCGCCTTGGCGGCGGGCTGGTTGTATCCGGGGAATCGAACACCTGATGTGGCCTCAACCGCCGCGACCGGCGGCGGGGTCGGGGTGTCGGAGGAGACTTTCAAGACCGGGACGGCGACGGTGGCACGCGTCGACCCGGCCGCGGACATGGCCGCGTCCAAGGGGCCGGATGCCGGGTCCACGGCCTCCGGAATGGGCGAAGGGGTGAAGGATCTGCCCGAGGTAAAGGCCGGTGATCGGATCCTCGAGCCCGGGAGCGATTCCGTTGCGGTCGTTCAGGAGGCGGTGATTCGTTCAGAAGCGAACCAGAGGAGCGCTGACGGGCTGGTTCAGCTGGTGGAAACGACCCGAGCGGCTGAAAGGCTGGGTGAGCGCCTAAAACTTGGGCCCCCGAAAGGTTCGCTGGCAGAAAGCGCAACGCCTAAAGTCCCGGATTCAAACGAATTGTAAGGTGTCAAAGTCAAGTGGGATCGGCGCAGGGACCGCCTGGCCCAAATTATCGCAGAGCCGGGGCAAATTTATGTATTGGACCGAGTGCCCCTCAAGAGCCGGTTTTGAAAATCCGAAAAGCCGGCCCGTGGAACCGAATGCTCACCCACTCCAGTTGGTTCCCTGGGTTTAATGAGTTGCCAGCTGCCCCGGCATGACCCAAACCGAGAATGCTGCAAACGGCAAACCTTGTCACACCACAAGCAGGAACCGGCCACCGGGAAATGAAGATAGGGTCATCCTTTCTTACGGGGGGCTGCTGATGGGCGGCAGCTGTCACGAGATCACCTTCGGACCGAGGCAGGAACCGCCGGTCAACGCCTTCTGGTCGCTCACGCTTTACAACGAGCGCCTCTTCCTCAACCCCAACCCTCTCAAGCGTTACGCCCTGGGCAGCAGGGACCAAAACCTCCAGCGCAATGCCGACGGCTCGCTCACCCTGTACGTGGGGGAAAAATAACCGGGGGGCGAAAAGTATTCGAATTGGCTGCCCGCCCCCAATGGGCACTTCTCGTTGCACATCCGGGCCTACTGGGGTAAACCGGCCATCCTGGACGGCTACTGGCAGCCGCCCCAGATCACGAAAATTGACGACCAGCGCGGATAGGATAGGAAATTCCCGCAACGGGCGGTATTCTTCTGAGCCTGGCGTGACTGCCAGCCGGGGGCAGTCCCCAATGCCTCACTCCCCGATGATTTTGACCAGCACCCGCTTGCGCCGCCGGCCGTCGAACTCGCCGTAAAAAATCCGCTCCCAAGTTCCGAAATCCATTCGCCCGCGGGTCACCGCCACCACCACCTCGCGGCCCATCACCTGACGCTTCATGTGGGCGTCGGCATTGTCCTCGCCCACATTGTGGCGGTATTGGGCCACCGGCTCGTGGGGGGCCAGCTTCTCCAGCCAAACCTCGTAGTCGTGGTGCAGGCCCGGCTCGTCGTCGTTGATGAAGACCGATGCCGTGATGTGCATGGCGTTGACCAGCGCCAAACCCTCGGAAACCCCGCTCTCATCGATGCATTTCTGGACATCGGCGGTGATGTTGATGAAGGCCCGTCGGGTGGGCACATTGAACCAGAGCTCTTTTCGGTAGCTTTTCATCCAACCATTTCCTTGCTTGTCATTTGCTTCGCACGAAAATCCATCGACTCCAGCTATCAGCGAAACCGTAGCACATCTCGTTTGGAGATTCCAGGATGGCTGGACTATCTTAGGCGGCGATCCGTCCACTATTTTGGGAGTAAAAATGTCAACCACCATATGTTGGGGTTGGCCTTTGCGTTGCTGGCGCTCTCTGAACCTGCAAGAGATAGCAGCTACCTGTAATCGAGTCATTTTTCAGGTTATGGTCCGATATCCCCAATAATTGGATCCATTCCACCTGCCTGGATGCCGCCGCCAAATACGGCCATCCCGGCAACTATATGGTGGGGGCCAACATCGCCGGGTTCGTGAAGGTGGTCAACGCCATGCTGGATCAGGGAGTCGTCTATCGGAAAACAGTGGCCGTTGCATTCATCTGAAACGGTCATTTGGCACTGTAAATTGTTATCCAAATGCCGGTTGATGCCTGCGGGCATGACCGGCGTTTTTATCTGACCATCCGGTCACGCCATTATTTCACCTAAACACGCGAAACTTGAATTGCATGGAGGTTTTATTGTAAACAAGGGCTATCTGCCGTTTTTGTGTGTGGGCCAATCACATTTGCGCTATTCTGCCAAGAAACGGAAAATTCAATCGAGGCCAAGATGAAAAGATCAATTTCGTCGTGATTTAGATGGTTGCGCGATCATTCATTATGGCATTCGTGGACTGGCATGATTGGAAATGAGCGCTCTCTATGCCACTATTGCAAACAAAGCTCTACAGGCCGCCGATACCAGCAGACCATGTGAATCGCACGCGTCTCAAGGCGCGCTTGGAGAAAAACCTCGATCGCCCCGTGGCGTTGGTCATCGCACCAGCCGGATATGGCAAAAGTACCCTGGTCAGTTACTGGCTGGAAGACTCCGCCCGACCAAGCGTCTGGCTGTCCCTTGACGAAGCGGATAACGACCTGCATCTGTTTCTTTCATACGTTATCACCGCCGTTCATTCTATATACCCTGAGGCGTTAAACGAAACCGCCGACCTGATCGACGCACCGACTCTCCCGCCAACACCGACGCTGTTAGTGACTTTCCTGAACGAGTTGGATCGAATCCCGTCCCCGTTTATCGTCGTTCTGGATGATATTCACCGCATTCAAAACCAATTGATATACGAATTTCTCAATGGCCTGCTGCAGCATCCACCACGCTCCCTGCAGCTTGTCCTGGTGGGTCGGCGCGATCCCCTGTTGCCGATTGCCACCTTGCGCGCCAAAGGGTTGCTGAGCGAGTTTCGCATGTGGGATTTGCTTTTTACGCCGGAGGAGACGTTTGAACTCCTGCAGCGGATGCTGGGGCGTCAGGGGACTCAGGCCATGGCGGCCGAATGGACGCAGAAGACCGAGGGATGGGTGACGGGCTTGCGTCTGGCGGCCCTTGCCATGCGCGGGCGAAATCTTTCCAGCCAGCAATTGCTGCAATTGCAGGGCAACACGCGATATGTGATGGATTACTTGGTCAGCGAGGTTTTGGACAAACAGCCCCCCGGCATCCGCCGCCTGCTCCTGAATACCGCCATCCTGCATCGCTTCTGCGCGCCCCTCTGCGAGGCGCTTGATTCAACCCACGGCACGACAGAAATGAATGGCATTACCGGTCAAGCCTTTATCCAGTTCTTGCGCGAGAACAACCTTTTTGTGATCCCCCTGGATACGGAAGACCGATGGTTCCGATATCATCATCTTTTCGGGGATTTTCTGGAGCGGCAGCTGCGAACCCAAAGAAAACCCGATGACGTTGTCGCGTTGAATAAAGCCGCCGGAGATTGGTTTGCGTCGCAGGGGCTGATCACAGAAGCGATTGAGCATGCCCTCGCAGCCGGGGATGCGGAGCAGGCTGCCCAGGCCGTCGAAACCCATCGTGATGAGGCGTTCATAGCGGACCGGTGGTTTGCTGTGCATCGCTGGCTGACCATGCTGCCGGCCGATATCAAACAACAACGCCCGAAGCTGCTGCTGACCGAAGCCTGGATCGCCAACCTGCAACACCAGATGGAACGCGTCCCGCTGCTCCTGCAGAAAGCGGAAGCCCTGATGGACAACCAAACAGCGGATCCGTCGCTGGCGGGCGAACTGGCTTTTTTCAAAGGCTATGTCGTTTACTGGGAGGGTCAGGCCGAACGCTGCATCCAATACAACGAAACAGCCATCGCCAAGCTTGCGGGCAAGACGAGTCCCTTTATAGGGGAAGCCGAGCTCATGCTGGGCCTTGCCCGATGCATGGCCGGGCAAACGGGACGAGCGATCCGGGATTTGAAGCGAAAAATCCAAGCGACCGATGCGTCGGAGGGGCAGTCCCTTTCGCGCCTGATCGCTGGTTTGGCCTTCATTCACCTGATTAGCGGCGATTTGCCCCAAGCCCGCCTGGAAGCCCGGCACCTCCAGCAAGTTGCCGAGGCTTTTAAAATGCGGCTCACCCTGGCGTGGAGCGCCTACATGTGCGCATGCGCCCACCTGCATGCCGGCGAATTCGAGGCTGCCATGGGACACTTCGCAGATGCGGAGGCAAAGCGGTATGCCCTGGAACCCATGGCCGCCCTTGATGCGCTGGTAGGGTTGGCCCTGACCCAACAGCTCAAGGGGTTGAACCATGACGCAAGGGAGACGGTCGGTCGCTTGGCGACGTTCATCCATGAGTTGAATGCGCCGCAATACGGATCCATACTCCATTCCTGCGAAGCCCGCATCGCGCTGCTGCGGGGGGACGTGACGTCAGCCATCAAAATAACGCAGATGATCCATGACGCACCGTTGCCGGGTAATTTGGTCATGTGGTTGGAATCGCCGCCGATCACGAAGGCACGGGTTCTGGTTGCGCACGGTTCCCCGGAGAGCCTGGACAGCGCGGCCCGTCTGCTGGGTGACATCCGGCACCAGAGCGAGATCTGCCGGTTTACCTGCCAAACGATCGAGGTGACCGTAATAGAGTCCCTGCTTCTGGAGCGACAGGGCCTTACTGAGGAGGCCCTGACAGCGCTGGAAAAAGTGGTGATCTTGGCCGTGCCCCTGGGATGGATCCGTCCGTTTATCGAAGCGGGCCCGTCGATGGTGAACCTTCTGATGCAACTGCGGACGCGGAAAGGGGTGGCAAACCCGGTCGAGATACTCCTGGCGGCCCTCAAAGCGCATGCAAAGATGACCATCGTTCAAGGCGAGAATGGGCCACCGGCAGACGTCAAATGGCCCCCCACCGTATCCACGGTATTTCAACACCTGGTCGAGCCTCTCTCCCACCGTGAACTGGATGTTCTCGAATTGCTGGCCCAAAGGCTGCAGAACAAAGAGATTGCGGCCAGATTAGGTGTGTCGCTATCGACCATAAAGACGCACTTAAAGAATATCTACCAGAAGCTTGACGTCAACAGCCGCCGGACGGCGGTCGAAAAGGCAACCGCGCTGGGAATTTTCTCCCACCGCTGAAGAAGGACCCCTCCGCCTGTCTGACCGGTGGTATCCTCGTTTTTTCTATTTTTTCTTCCTGTCATCCCTTTATTATCCGTTTTTCCCCCTTTTCAGGGGATGAATCCCACCCCCCAGGCCTGATAGAGACAACATTAATACCCCAGTCCCCATGGGTTATCAACTGGTCAACCCTGGCAAGGATTATCCCATATGACAGCTTCGGATAATGCCCCCCATCTCAAGCCTTGGACGCCGGCAACCTACCGGATC
>JAJDNY010000173.1 GCA_022340425.1 Desulfobacteraceae bacterium
CCGGTCCAGCACCGCCAGGCCAAAGCGCAGGCGCGCTTCGTTCCCCTGCAGGTAGACGGCGGGCTGCGGCTGAAAGGGCTCGGTGCTGCCGACCTGGACGTAGACGGCCGGCGGCAGTTCATCCGGTCGGGGCATGTCGCGGAAGGGTAGGGACCTGAGCAGCGGCCAGAGGCCCCCTTTCAGTAGCAGCGCCACCAGCCGATCGCGTTCGATGCGCTTGAGGTCGGCCGCTGAGATCGTTTCGAATGCGACATGGTCCTCCTCGGAGTCCAGGTCGATGACGATCTCCCGGATCACCCGGCGTTCGCCGAAGTTGACCGCCGCCACCCGGCCGCCGCCCGGTGAGAGGAATTTGACCTCGGGGTTGCGCTTGTCCTCGAACAGGACGGCGCCCAGCGCCACCGCATCGCCCTCCTTGACCTTGAGGCGCGGCTTGACAAAGGGCAGTTGGCTGGGGACGGCGGCCACCCGCGCTGGGGCCGGCAGAACGCCCAGGGCCGGGGAGGGCGCCCCTGCGATTTTGAGCGAATAGCCTTTTTTAAGCCTGATGGAAATCATTGCTGACCTGTGATGGGGCCGCACGTGCGGTGCGGCTGAGATGCAATCTCCCGGGTGGGGGGTGTCGCGCGGCGCTGAGTTGCAGGCGCTCGCTGGGCGCCGTCCGGCAGTATGCACGAGCAGGGGTTTGGTTATCATTTTTGGGGGGGCATTTCAACCCACTGCAAAAAAAGGGCAGCCAGGGGGTGGCCCCTGCTGCCCGTACTCTAATCAATACCTTTACCTACCGGTCCAGATTGCACCAGCGGTAAAGTTGTTCTGCTTCAAGTGCTTGGATTTTCACCTATCCGGGGATGGAAACCGGCGCCGCGGACCCGATATAGTCCATGGTGGACTCGAACTTGGAGCGCATGTCAATGCTGGCCTGCTCGATCTGCTTCTTTTCCGTACCCCAGTCGGACGGGCATTCGGTCTTGAGCTGCTGTACCCGGTCGCCCATCTCGGCCAACAAGATATGCAGATCCTCGACATTGGCGAGCACTTTTTCCTTTTCCTTGCTCCCCAGGCTATCCATCTTGCGGGTCAGGTCATAGAGTTTCGCCTTCCAAGCCGTCATTTCCATTTCCAGTCCGCTGCAGTAATCTTTGACATCCATGGTCTTTCCTCCTCTTCAGCCATCGGGTTGTGTAAGTACTTGTTGCCGACTATCCGCTCGCATCCGTTAAGTGATACGAAACTTCCGGCACAAGCCGATCAGAATTGCCACAAAAATAATTTTAAACGAATTTATAGTTTTAAAGTGTGATTGTCAAGCCATGCGATAGCAAAATCTCCCAGTCGCTGCCCTCCTGATATCCGGTACTTTTAAGCTAAAACGCCCCCGACTGCGGTTAGGCATGGTTGCGGAGTTTGAGCGAAAGCGGGTGCGGGTTGAGGTACGTCTGGGTCTTGAGGTACGGCTGGTCGTATTTGCGCACGTAGTGGTTGATCAGCGTGACCGGAACAATCAGGGGGATGTGGCCCGCCCGGTACTGGTCGATGAGTTCCAGCAACTCCTGCTTTTCATCCGCCGACAACTGCTGTTTGAAGTAGCCCAGCAGGTGCAGCATGACATTGGTGTTCTTGCGGTAGGTGGTTTTAAGGCCCAGGGCGGCGACCAGAAGCTCTTCATAGCGGCGGTAGAGTTCCTCCAGGGGGTGGGACTTGCCGGCCGCCACCAGTTTGCCCATGTCTCGGTAGTGGGTTTCGCTGTGGCTCAGCAGCAGCAGCTTGTGCTGGGTGTGAAAGGCCACCAGCCGGCCGAGGCTGCGCCCCTCATCCAGGCTGTCGCGCCAGCGTTTGAGGGCGAAGATCTGTTCGATGAAATTTTCGCGCAGCTTGGGGTCGTGCAACCGCCCCTCCTCTTCAACAGGCACCAGCGGGAAGCGCTGCATGAAGGCGCGGGCGAAAAGGCCGACCCCGTTTTTGTGGGGCATGCCCTTGGGGGTGTAGACCTTGACCCGTGACATGCCGCTGCTGGGGGAATCCTTCTTGAAAATGAAGCCGCAGAGGTCCTCCTGGGCCAGTTCGTCCAGACGGGCCGCGGCCCACTGCTGCATGCGCTCGGTGTGGTCGATGTTGCTGCGGGTGGTGACCAGCCGCGGGTTTTCGGGGTCGCCCACCAGCCGCAGGGTCTCTCGCGGTGTCCCCAGGCCGCACTCCACCTCCGGGCAGACCGGCACGAACTCCACGAACCGGCCGAGGGTGTCGACGATGAAGCTGTCGCGCTTGTGGCCGCCGTTCCAGCGGACCGGGTTGCCCAAAAGGCAGGAACTGACGCCGATTTTAAAGGGAGCGCTCATGGTGGTTCTCCTCGCGCGGATTGAAATAAAAAACCATAGCATGCCGCGGCGGGATCCACAACAGTCGACCGCTGGGTCTGCCCACCGGGCGCCCCGGCCGTATTTGGCTCACGCCGATTTTCAGGACCCCGGTTTCTCAGAGCCGCCCGGTGGCGACGGTCACGATCCCCAGGAAGCCATCCACGGTCAGCTGGTCGCCGGTTTCGATCAGGGCGGTGGCATCGGGGACCCCGGTCACGCAGGGCAGGCCGTATTCCCGGGCGATGATGGCGCCGTGGATCAGCATGCCGCCGCGGCGCTCCACCACGCCGGCCGAAAGGGGCGCGAAAAAAGTCATGTTGGGGTCCACCGCGTCGCAGACCAGAATCTCGCCGGCCTCAAAGGCGGCCAGGTCGGCGGGGGTCAGGATCACCCGTGCGGGACCGCGCGCAATCCCCGGGCCGGCAGGCTGGCCCACCAGCTGGCGGGCGCGCAGGGTGCGCGCCGGGGCGGGAGCGGCCGCCTTGGCGGCGGGAGGTTGCGCCCGCAGCTGGTGGCCGGGATTTTCCAGTGCCAGGAGCAGCTCCGAGGGGTCGATCTCGGCGGCGCCATCCGGGATGCGCGGCGCCAGCCGGCGCCGGGCTTCCTGCAGGGCGGCGGTCAGTTGGGCTTCGATCCGGCCCAGGTGGATGTTGTCGTCGTCGCGCAGCTGATAGCTGGAGCGCGCCAGATCCAGCATCTCTTCGGCCCGGCGGCGCTCCGCCCCGCTGAAACGCGCCAGAAACGCGACTTTGAGGTCCTCGGCGCGGGCCCCTGGAGCGGCCTGCGGGTGGCTGGGGGGGTGGGCGGCCAGCTGCAGGATCACGTTGATCAGGGTCTCGGGGCGCTCGATGCAGTGGCGCGCCCCGCTGGCGGGGCAGGAGAGGTCGCCGAAGCGATCGATAAAGGCGGCCAGCTTGGCCGCCAGGGGCGCCGCCGGCGGATCGCCGGCCTGCAGGGCGGCGGCCATGCCGGGGATCGTGCGTACCAGGGCGGCCATTTCGTCGATCAGCCGGTTGCGCTCCAGGCCGGCCATGGGCGTCTGGCCCAGCAGGGTCAGAAACTCATATGGGTCCGCGGGGTGCACGCTGTCGTTGTAGACCTGCCCAAAGAGGCGCACCCCGTGGGCGTAGGGGATGAACTCCGCCCAGTAGACGCTGACCCAGTGGCTGTTGATCTCGCTGCGGCGGCGGATTTCAGCAGCCAGGGCGGCGTCGTCCAGCCGGCCGGGATCCAGCGCCGCCAGCTCATCGGCGGCGGCCACCATGGCGGGGATGAGTTCATTTTCAATGCGGCCGCGCAGTTCTTTGAGGTTCTCGAAGCTGCGCTTGAGGCTGAGGTACCAGCTGCGCTGGTCGCCTTCGGCGGCCTCCCGGCCGCTGGTAATCGGCCGGGACTGCAGCAGGTGGAGCTTGCGCTCCGCGAAGGTCCACTCCACATCCTGAGGAGACCCGAAATGGTTTTTGGCGGCCAGCGCCAGGCCGAAGACCTGCAGCACCTCCGCAGTCTCCAGGGGCGCCTTGGATTGCAGTTCCGCCGGCAGCGCCTCCAGGCGCACGCCCGAGCGGTCGGCGACGGCCCACTGGCGCCGCTCGGCCGCCGTGTGGCCGACGATCCGGCGCCGCTGCCTGTCGATCAGCCAGCGGTCCGGTGCGACCGCGCCGTCCACCAGCCCCTGGTTGAGGCCGTGGACCGCCTCCACCACCCCCTGGGCGGGGTTGACCGGGTTGTGGCTGAAGGCCACCCCCGATGCGCGCCCGGTGACCAGGTGCTGCACCACCACCGCCATGGCGCTTTTGTCCACCCCGAGCTTGAGTTCCTGGCGGTAGAGCAGGGCCGCGTCCGACCACAGCGAGGCCCAGACCTTGCGAATGCTATCGATGATGGCCTCGGCCCCGCGGACGTTCAAAAACGACTCGTGCAGGCCCGCAAACGAGACCGCCGCCGCGTCCTCCTCCGGCGCGGAGGAGCGCACCGCCACCGGTGAATTCCCGAATTGTGCATGCAGCGCCTTTTTGACGGGGCCTTCCAAGGCTTGCGGCAGCTCTTTGCGCAGAAACAGGCTGCGGATCCTGAGGGCGCTGTCCCAGATCTCCTCCCAGCGCAGATCCTTGAACTGCTTGCGGTTGAGCTCCATCAGGATCCGCTCCCCGACCCCGGTCCGGCGCAGGTAGGCCCGGTAGAGGGCCGTTGTGACGCAAACCGCCTTCGGAACCGTAAACCCGCCGGAGAGCAGTCGGTAAAGGGCATAGCCCTTGCCGCCGATGCGGGGGCGGTCCTTGGGGCCTGCCGCTTCCAGAGGAACGATCCATTTCGTGTTCATGGCGATATTTGCAGTTCCAGCACCGTTTGAAATCTGCGCACCAGCACGTAGCGTTTCACCCTGACCGCGATCAGGGCGCAGGACGGTGAGCGCACGAACTCCTCGAGGTGCGGGTGGCGGGCGATGTAGCGCGCCTGGTAGGCGGCGCGTTGGGGACCCTCCAGTTCCACGGCCCGACCGGTGGCGGTGGCGGCCATGGCGCGGTGGATGTCCTCGGGTTGATTGGCGCTGTTGTTGACCAGCAGGGCCACCCGCGGGTCGGCGCTCAGGTTGGCGAACTTGCGGGTGGCCCGGGGGGTGGCGAAGTACAGGGTGGCAAGGTCCTCGTCGGCGCCGAAGGCCACCAGGGTGGCGTATGGCTGACCGTCCTGGTGGGTGGCCAGAACCGCCAGGCGCTGTTCGTCGAATAGCGCTTTCAGCAGAATGCGGATTTGGGAGCTGTCGTGCATGCCGCTCTCCCCTGGGGTTGCCGGGGTTGGGGACCAAGCGTCCCGGCTGTCGTCGGGGCTCACTTGGGGGCGCCCACCAGCGGCAGCTCCTGGGCGACCTTGAAGATCACCAGAAAGCGGGTGGCGTTCTCGTCCCCCGGGTACTGGCGCCGGCGCAGGGTCTGCAACAGCTCGCTGTCCTCCTCCTCGCGCGTTTTGGTCAGAAAAAAGCGCTTGCCCTGATAGCCGGGGCCGTCCTCCTTGAACAGGAATGCGGCGTGGGGGTTGGACTGCAGGTTGTGATGGGTCAGACGCTCCCGCATGATGAAGGCCCAGGAGCCGTCTTCCAGTATATGGGGCCGGGCGTAGATCGCGGCATCGACCTTGCCGTCGCTGTCGGCTGTGGAGAGGACCCCGAGGCCCTTGGTGTTCTCGAAGTAGTCTTTCAGGTTCATAGCAACCTCCTCTGAGTTTTGTTGACGGTCGGGCGGATTGAGCCGGGGTGCCGCGGGTGGCGTGATCCAGCCCAAACCCCGCTGCCGGCTAATGCCAGGCGCCGGGGGCAGCCTGTTGAAGTCACCGAACTATCAGTACCCGGCAGGCCGGTGTCAAGACCGGGGGCCGGGGGTTTTGCCGGCCGGCAGGCGGCAGGCCGCCTGCAGCTTGGGGGTGAAGCGCTGAGGGCCGGAGGTCACCGGGCGCCCCACCGCGGCCGCGATGGATTTCAGCATGCCGTTGAAAACCCACTGGTGAAATGGGTAGAGCGCGTACCAGTAGATAATCCCGAAGATGCCGCGGGGCATGAAGCGCGATAGAAAATGGAGCCACACCGCGCCCTCGCCGGCCGGGGTGATGCGGATCTCGAAAAGGGCCTCGCCGGGCAGCTTCATCTCCGCCAACAGCATCAGCCGCTGCTGCGGCTGGACCTCCAGGACCCGCCAAAAGTCCAGGGCATCCCCGACCCTGAGGTCGCTGGGGTGGCGGCGGCCCCGCCGCAGGCCGATGCCGCCGGCCAGGCGGTCCATCAGGCCGCGCAGGCGCCAGAGGGAATCGCCGAAATACCAGCCGGTGGCCCCGCCGATGCGGCTCACCGGCTGCCAGACCTCGGCAGCCGAGGCCAGCAGCCGCACCCGGTAGCCGCACTCCAGGATCGTCCCGCCGGCGTAGTGGGCGTCGCCGCAGGCCGCCCACTCGGGCGGGTGCAAGTTGCCGGCGTCGCTCCAGCAGGTTTCGACCATTTCCTGCCGCACCCGCTCCAGCGCCAGGCGGATGGCCGCCCGGCAGCCGATCAGATCCACCGGCACGATGTCGCGGATGCGGTGGTCCTCGCAGACGGTGGGGACGCTCAGCCCCTCGGTCAAGGGTTGGGCGATGGCTGCCGGCACCGGCGTCACCAGGTGGATCCAGCGGGCGCTCAGGCCGGGGGTGAGCACCGGGACGGGAATGATCAGACGGCGCTGCAGGCCGGCCTCCTCGGCGAAGATCTGGACCAGCTGGGCATAGTTGAGCACGTCGGGGCCGCCGATGTCGAAGGTTTCGCTGGCGGTTTGGGGGTACTCCAGGCACCCCTGCAGGTAGTCCAGCACGTTGCGGATGGCGATCGGCTGGGAGGGGGTAAATACCCAGCGGGGGGTGATCATCACCGGCAGGCGTTCGGTCAGGTAGCGCAGGATTTCAAACGAGGCGCTGCCCGAGCCCAGGATCATGGCGGCCCGCAGCACCGTCACCGGCACCGGCCCCGCAGCCAGGATCTCGCCCACCTCATGGCGCGACTTGAGGTGCCGGCTGATCCGTTCGTCCGCCAGGCTGCCCAGCCCGCCCAGGTAGATGATGCGCTTCAGGCCGCCTTCGGCCGCGGCGGCCACCATGTTGCGGGCGCCGCTGCGGTCGGCGTCGACGTAGCGCTTTTTCTGGGCCACCATGGAGTGGACCAGATAATAAGCCGCCCCGCAGCCCGCGGCGGCCGTTTTGAGGTCGGCCGGGTTGAGCACGTTCCCCTGGACCAGCGTCACCCGCGGGTGATGCCCCCAGGGGCGGCAGGCCATTTTTTCCAGCGAACGCCCCATCGCCCGGACGGTGTAGCCGGCATCCAGCAGACGGGGCACCAGGCGGCCGCCGACATAGCCGGTGGCGCCGGTGACCAGAACGGGTTTCGAAACCATTGGGGACTCCGGAAATTCGGCGCTCCGCCGTCGCCCGCCGCAAACCGACGGCCTTTGGGCGCCGCTTACGCCCTTACCGCCACCAGGGACATTCCCAGCTGGGTTTCAAGGGCTTTGATTTTCTCGAGCTGATCCTGGGAAACCTCAGCCGGCTTGAGCTCGCGGCAACTGAAGGCCAGCAGGGGCGTCCCCAGTTCCTTTTCCAGTTCGTTGATTCTGAGAAGCTCTTCTGATTTAAGGGCGGACAGGTTGCACATCATGGTGGCACCTCCTTCTCGGTTTAATGGTGTTGACCGTCAAAGACTATCTTGATCAAAAGACCGAGTGTTGGCAATGCCGGAGGGTTTGGGTTGAAATAATGGGTTAAACCTATTGTTTTGCCAGGGACATCAAATGGGCCCGCAAGTTGGCGCGCCGGTTGCTCAGCCCCAGTTTTTTGCGCAGGTTCTTGCGGTGGAAGTGCACCGTGGTCTCCGAGACGTTCAGCACCGCGGCGATCTCCTTGCTGGCCTTGCCGTCGCGCACCAGGCCGGCCACCTGGATTTCCTGGGGGGTGAGGAGAATACTGGCGGTGCTCAGGCGGGTCAGAAACGGCGAGACGATCTCCCCCAGACGGTCCTGGACGATCTGAAGGTAGGCCCGCCCCTTAGGCCCCAGGGGCATGCCGGCCAGTTTCTCCACAAACGGCAGTACCTGCTCTTTCAGGTTGGTGACGACCTTCTCCTCCAGCCGGCGCTTGTCCCTTTCGCGCTGCTCCAGGAGCACCTTCAGGGCGATGTTGGCTTCCTCGAGACTTTTTTTGCGCCGCTCCACTTCGGCCTCGCGCAGGATCAGGGCCTCTTCGGCGGCCTTAAGCGGGGTGATGTCCTCGTGGCTGACCACCACCCGCGGGGGATGGCTTTGCGACATCCGGATGGCCCGCATGTAAAACCAGCGCTTGGCGGTGGGGGAGTGGCAGGGGTAGTCGATGACGAACTCGGCGATCTCACCGGCGATCACCGCCCGGATGCCGTTGGCCACCTCACGCGAGCGGTCGGCCGATTCCCCGCTGGCGGCCTCACAGACCTGCAGGTAATTGATCCGCTGCCCCTCTGGGCGGATCTGGTAGTCGTTGACCTGGGCAAAGTTTTTCCAGGCCTGGTTGGTTTCCAGGATCCAGCCCTTTTCATCGAGGATCGCGATGTGCGCCGAAAGGGAGTTGAGAACGGTTCGGGCGTCCAGCTGCACGGGATCGTGGTGGGAGGGTTCGGGGAACATGGGCATCCCTCGGGGTGCCGGGCTGCGGTCCGCCCGGCAGGGGCTTGCCATCGGGATCGGAAATCCTATTATATTTTTGTTTGCTCCAATTCACTTTTAGCCCATTTGGCCGGCGGAATCAACCACCGATGCTCCCTTGGACGCCGGCCATGGAAAGGATGCCCATGGCCGAACCCGTTGCCTTCGATCCCGATCGGGATCTGGCCCCGATTCCCTTCAGCCTCCGGTTGGCCGAAAGCGCCCGGCGACTGAAAGCCCTCGGCCTGCCGTGGTCGCCCCACGTGGGCTGTTTCGTCTGGGACCCCGAGGGGGTGATCGGCGTGCCGTCGCCCTTCCCCCACAACATCTATTTCATTCTGAGCCTGCCGCGCTTTGTGGCCATTTTCGGCAGCCGTGAAAAGATCGCCGAGCGGCTGGTCTGGCTGCCCACCTGGCACCAGGCTCGCTTGCTGTGTGCACGCCTGGGTGTTGCCGACGCGGCTGCGGCCGCTGCCGGGCCGGATCCGGCCGCAGACGAGGACCTGATAGCGCTTTACGACCTTCTGGCTCGCGCGTTGAAGGACGGGCCGCATCCGCGATCCCGCAGCGACTTCTTGAAACCAAATCGGTGATCTTTGCAGACATGCGGTTTTCTGAAGACCACACGGGGATTTCAATTGCCTGTTGTGGCCGGCGTTTTATCTCCCATCGTCCCGGGCCGAGCATCGCAGCAGCCGGCGAAAAAGGCCCTGGGGCTGTTTGAGCGCAAGCGAGTTCCGCAGGGCCCGCCGGCTGCGAGAAGCGCAGGGCAGCCCGCAGGGCCCCGGGACGCGGGCGGTTTCTTTTGGTTCGTTTTCTTGTCCGCACAAGAAAATGAACACAGGCCCATGGGAGTATTAAATCCCGGTCTATCCCTGTGATACCCGTCAAAGTTGCTTGCCGCAAAAACATTGTGCGGCGGGATAAAATGCTTTCTTCACATTCAATTCGAGGCGTTCATGAACGATGAACCCCGACCCGCTGGCCCCGGGGACCTGCTGCAACCGACAGCCGACGGTCTCTACTGTCCAGCCGGCGATTTCTATATCGACCCCCGCCGCCCGGTGGCGCGCGCGGTGGTCAGCCACGGCCACGCCGACCATGCCCGCCCGGGCTCGCAAAGTTACCTGGCAGCCGCCCCCGGCGCCTGCATTCTGCGCCGCCGCCTGGGGGAGAGGATCCGGCTGCAGACCCTGGCGTACGGGGAGCGGCTGACCCTGGGCGGGGTCACCCTGTCGCTGCACCCCGCCGGCCACATTCTGGGCTCGGCCCAGGTGCGCCTGGAACTGGGGGGCGAGATCTGGGTGGTGACCGGCGATTTCAAGACCGAACCGGACCCCACCTGCGCCCCTTTTGAACCGGTCCGCTGCCACACTCTGGTGACCGAGAGCACCTTCGGCCTGCCGGTTTTCCGCTGGCCCCCGCCGGCAGCCGTGATGGCCGAGATCCGGCAGTGGTGGCGGGAAAACCGGGCAGCCGGCAGGACCAGCGTGCTTTTCGCTTACGCCCTGGGCAAGGCCCAGCGGGTGCTGGCGCAGATCGGCGCCGAGGACGGGGATGTCTTCACCCATGGGGCGGTGGAAGTCGTCAACGCCTGCTACCGGAAGGCCGCTGTGCGGCTTACCGATACCCGGCCGGTGGCCGATGCGGCCGATCGGCGGGCGTTTCGCGGCGCCCTGGTGGTGGCGCCGCCCTCCGCCGATCATGCCGGCTGGCTGCGGCGCTTTCCGGACGCGGTTCGCGGCTTTGCCTCGGGCTGGATGCGCATCCGCGGCCATCGCCGGCGCCGGGGGGTGCACCGCGGTTTCGTGCTTTCGGACCATGCCGATTGGAGCGCTCTCAAGGCCGTGGTGGCGGAAAGCGGCGCCCAGCGGGTGTGGGCGACCCACGGGTATGCGGCCGTGTTTGGCGCTTGGCTGCGCTCCCGGGGGCTGGACGCCGCTGTTCTGACCGAAAACGGGCTGATCCCGTCCGCCGCGCCGGCGCAGGGGGACGCATGAAGGCTTTCGCCGCCTTGTTTGCGCAGCTTGACGCCACTCCCACCACAAACCTCAAGGTGGCCGCGATGGCCGCCTATTTCCGGGCCGCCCCTCCGGCCGACGCCGCCTGGGCGGTCTATTTTCTCACCGGCCGCAAGCCCCGGCAGGCCGTGCCCACCGCCCGGCTGCGGCGGTGGGCGGCCGAGGAGGCCGATATCCCGCCCTGGCTCTTCGACGCCGCCTACGAGGCGGTCGGCGATCTGGCCGAAACCATCGCGCTGCTGCTGCCCCCGGGGCGGGGCCCGGTCGACGGGGCGCTGCACGAATGGGTGGCGCAGCGGCTGCTGGGCCTGGGGGCGTTGGCGGAGGCCGATCAGCGGCGGGCGGTGGTCTCGGCCTGGTCGCAGATGGAGGCAAGCGAGCGCCTGGTCTGGAACAAACTGATCACCGGGGGCTTTCGGGTGGGGGTCTCCCAGCGGCTGGTGACCCGCGCCCTGGCCTCGGTCAGCGGTCTGGAAGTCGCCGTGCTGGCCCATCGCCTGATGGGTCACTGGGCGCCGGATGCCCGCTTTTTCCGGGAGCTGCTGGCCCCCCAAGCGGCCGACGCGCGCGCCAGCCGGCCCTACCCCTTCTTCCTGGCTCACCCGCTGGAGGGCCCGGCAGCGGCGTTGGGACCGGTCGCCGGCTGGCAGGTGGAGTGGAAGTGGGACGGGATCCGGGTGCAACTCATCCGCCGTGAGGGCCGGGTGTTCCTCTGGTCACGGGGGGAGGAGCTGATCACCGAGCGCTTTCCCGAACTGGCGGCGGCCGCCGCCGCGCTGCCCGAGGGGACCGTCCTGGACGGCGAGATCCTGGCCTGGGGGGAGGGTGGGCCCCTGCCCTTTGCCGCCCTCCAGCGCCGCATCGGTCGCAAGCAGGTCAGCGCGCGGCTGCAGGCCCAGGTGCCGACGGTCCTGATGGCATTTGACCTCCTGGAGGCCGACGGACAGGACCTGCGCCCGGCACCGCTGGACGCGCGCCGCCGGAGGCTGACGGCCCTTCTGGCAGCGCTCGGGGAGGGAGGCCTGCGGCATTCCGCGCCGCTGGAAAACCGAAGCTGGTCGCAGCTGGCCGAGCTGCGGCGCAGCGCCCGCCAGCGGTGCGTCGAGGGCCTGATGCTCAAGGCGCGCTCCTCGCCCTACGGTGTGGGGCGGCCGCGCGGCGCGTGGTGGAAATGGAAGGTGGACCCTTTCAGCGTCGACGCCGTCCTGGTTTATGCCCAGGCCGGTCACGGCCGCCGCGCCGGCCTCTACACCGATTACACCTTCGCCGTCTGGGACGGGGAGGCGCTGGTGCCCTTCGCCAAGGCCTACTCGGGCCTGAGCGACCCTGAAATTCGGGAGGTGGACCGCTTCATTCGCGGCAACACCCTGGAAAAGTACGGGCCGGTGCGGGCCGTGGCCCCCGAGCTGGTTTTCGAGATCGCCTTCGAGGGCATCCAACCTTCCAAACGCCACAAGTCGGGGGTGGCCGTGCGCTTTCCCCGGATCGCCCGCTGGCGCCGTGACAAGCGCCCCCGGGAGGCCGATAGCGTTGCTGGCCTGCGGGCCTTGATGGCCCAGGGCGGGATTGACAATTTCATGCCGGGCGCGTAGTCTTGCGTCTACAGTTCGGGCCGCCACCGCCCCTCAGGCGCGTTTGGGTGCATGTCAGACGCCGCCAGGGACGCAATGAGAAATCAATCCCACCCAGGAGGTTGGTATGTTCACCAAGACCCCAGGTCGCGCCAAATGCGCGGCGCTGCTTTTGGCAGTCGCTTTTGGGCTGCTGCTGGCGATCCACCCGGCCGCGGCCGCCTCCGCCGGCACCACCCCGGAGCAGGCGCTGGTCGACAAGGCCCGCATCACCCTGGACAGCTTTGTCAACGATCCCCAAATGACCTGGCTGAAAGACAATCTCGGACAGGCCAAGGGGGTTTTGATCATCCCCGACATGTTCAAGGCCGGCTTCTTTTTCGGCGGTTCGGGGGGAAGCGGCGTGTTGCTGGTGCGCGACGAGGAAACCGGTGAGTGGCGCGGGCCCGCCTTTTACATCCTCGGCTCCGTCAACTGGGGGCTGCAGATCGGTGCCCAGAAAGCCGAGGTGGTCATGATGGTCATGTCCCCCGCCGGCATCAGGGCCCTGCTGTCCTCCAATTTCAAGTTGGGGGGCAACGCCTCGGTGGCCGTCGGCCCCATGGGGGTGGGTGCTGGGGGTGCCACGGCCCCCAATCTCAGTGCGGACTACCTCTCCTTCAGCCGCGCCCGAGGCGTCTATGCCGGGCTGATTCTGGACGGAGCGGTTGTCAAGGTCAACCACAACGCCAACCTGGCCTACTTCAACGAAGAGGTGACGCCGGCGGACATCCTGACTGCGGGCCGGGTGACCAACCCCCAGGCCGCGGAACTGCTGCGGGCCGTGAGTCAGGCAGCCCGCTGACCGCCAGCCGCCCCCATCGGCCGGCGCGCGACCCCAGGACGGAGACATGCCCAGCGACAACGGGATGCGTGCAACGCTGAACGCCCTTTACGGGCAAACGAAGGGCGCCCAAGCCCATGCGCGCGTCACGGCGCTGCTGGCATCGCAGCCCGCGGCGAGCCCGCCGCCGGCGCTCTTCACGCCCCGAGATGCGGTCCTGATAGCCTACGGCGACAGTCTCAAGGCACCGCAACGGCCTCCTCTGCAGGTACTGGCGGATTTCGCCCGCCGGCATCTGGGGGGGGCTTTTTCCGCAGTTCACATCCTGCCCTTCTTCCCCTGGTCGTCCGATGACGGGTTTGCGGTCAAAGACTTCATGGCCGTCGACCCCGCCCTGGGCGGCTGGGAGGATGTCCGCGCCATCGGCCGCGATTTCCACCTGATGGTGGATCTGGTGCTCAACCACGTCTCGGCCCAAAGCGACTGGTTCCGGTTTTACCTGGAGGGGCGGCCGGGCTTTGCGGATTTGGCCATCGAGGTCGACCCCGCAGCCGACCTCTCGCGGGTGACGCGACCGCGCTCGCTGCCGCTGCTGACCGAATTCAGGAAGGCCGACGGGACCCCGGTGCACCTCTGGACGACCTTCAGCGCCGACCAGATCGACCTCAACTACCGCAGCCTGGACGTCCTGGAACGGATGCTGGCGGTGCTGCTCTTCTACGTCGCCCAAGGTGCGCGCCTGATCCGGCTGGATGCCGTCGCCTATCTGTGGAAGGAGATCGGCACCACCTGCATCCACCTGCCCCAAACGCATGCCATGGTGCGCCTCCTGCGGCAGGTGCTGGACCATGCGGCGCCGGGGACGCTTCTGATCACCGAAACCAACGTGCCCCACGCCGAGAACGTCCGCTACTTCGGCGACGGCCGCAACGCGGCCCACCTGGTCTATAATTTCACCCTGCCGCCGCTGCTGCTCCACACCCTCATACGGGGGGACGCCTCAGAATTGACCCGCTGGGCGCGCACCCTGCGGTCCCCTTCGGAGCACGCCGCCTTTTTCAACTTCACCGCCTCCCACGACGGCATCGGGGTGCGGCCCCTGGAGGGGATTCTGCCGCCGGCGGCTCTGGAGACCCTGCTCGGCCGCGTGCGCGCCAACGGCGGGCGGATCTCCACCCGCCGCAGCGCCGACGGCCGGGAGGTTCCCTACGAGCTGAACATCACCTATCTTGACGCCCTGCGGGCGCCGGAGGCCGGGCCGGACCCCCATCAGGTCGGCCGCTTTCTCGCCTCGCAGGCGATCCCGCTGGTGCTGCCCGGGGTGCCGGGGGTTTATCTGCACAGCCTGCTGGGCTCGCACAACTGGCAGGCGGGGGTCGCCCAAACCGGTCAGGCCCGCAGCATCAACCGCGAAAAGCTCGATTTGGCGAGGGTCCAGGCCGAACTGGCCGACCCGACTAGCCTGCGGGCGCGGATCTTCCACCCGCTGCGGGCCATGCTGCGGGTCCGCAGCCGGCAGCCGGCCTTTCACCCCAGCGCGGCGTTCGAAATTCTGGCGCTCTCCCCGGCGGTCTTCGGCCTGCAGCGCAGGGCCCCGGGGCAGACGATCTGCTGCCTGACCAACGTTACGGCAGATCCGGCGCCGGTTTCGCTGGCCCCGCTGGGCCAGACCTTTCCACGGCGCGATCTGCTCAGCGGCCGTTTGGTGGCAGCACCGCAGATTCTTTTGGAGCCTTACCAGACGCTCTGGCTGGACGGCTGACCCCAGGGGCTTGACCCCTTCAGCCGGCTGATGGATAATCGCTCTGTCCGTTGCGGCGGCTGTCGCTGCCGCTTCCCCGGAGCACCCGGCCGCGGAGGTTAGTTTGGCGCAGGCCAATCAGCAAAATGACCCGAGCGGCCATACCAATGGAGACCGACATGCCCGAGACCGATCCTTTCAGTTCCTTTGTGCTCAAAAATTTCCGTCTTCGCAATCGTCTGGGGGTGGCCCCCATGACCCGCATGTCCTCGCCCGGCGACAGCATTCCGCGCCGGGACGTCCTGGATTTCCTGGTGCGCCGGGCGCAAAACGGCGCCGCCCTGGTCTACACCGAGGCCATCGTCACCGATTATGAAAGCGCCCAGGGCTATCCCGGCCAGGCGCGCCTCACCACCCAGCGCCAGATCGACGCCTGGGCCCCGGTGGTGGCGGCCATCCGGGAGGCCGGGGCGCTGTCCGTGATGCAGATGTTCCACTGCGGCCGGATGGCCTGGCCGGCGGTCAACCCCGCCGGGCGGTCGATCGCCCCCAGTGCGCTGGCGCCACGGCAGAAAAACCCGCTGACCGGCGAGCTCTACCCGGTGCCCGACGTCATGAGCCCCTTTGACATCGGCCACGTCATCACCGGGTTTGTGGAAACCGCCCGCGGTGCCGTGGCCGCAGGCTTCGACGGCATCGAGATTCACGGCGCGCACGGCTACCTCATCAGCCAATTTCTCTCCGCTTACAGCAATCAGCGCAGCGACGACTATGGCGGCAGCGTGGCGAAGCGCTACCGCTTCGCCCGCGAGGTGATTCAGGCGGTGCGGGCGGTGGTCCCGGCCGATCGCTTGCTGACCTTTCGGATCTCCAACTGGGGTGTGGCCGACAGCCAGGTCTCGCTTTTCGAAAGCCGCGCCGAATACCAGGAGATCATCCGGCGGCTGGGGGCCGAGCCCCTGGACGCGATCTCGGTTTCGACCTACGACTTTCAGTCCAAGGCCTTTGACACCGATCGCACCATGGCCCAGCTGACCCGGGAGGCCACCGATCTGCCCATCATGATCTGCGGCCGGATTTTCGATCGCGCCACCGTGCAGGCGGCCCTGGCGGATGCCGAGATCGTGCTGAGCGGCAAGTCCTTCCTGCTCAATCCCGACTGGGTGGCCGACCTGCGGGCGGGCAAGAAACTCCCCCTTTACGGTGCCGAGGACGCCAACGTGGCCTACACCCGGGAGCCGCTGCCCTGACGGGGTCCGCCGAAAGCGGCCCGCCGCAGTCGCCACGTCAGCCCCCGCTGCCTGCGGCGACGCTCGTCCTGCTGCGCGACGACCCCGGGGGGCTGCGCGTCCTGCTGCTGCGCCGCCACCGCCGGCTGGCGTTTCACGGGGGTGCCTGGGTGTTTCCCGGGGGACGGATCGAGCCGGCCGACTGGGGGCGGGGCAAGCCCGATCTCCTGGCCGCGGCGCGGCGCGCGGCGGTGCGCGAAACCCGCGAAGAGGCCGGCCTCAGCCTCCCACCGGCGGCCTGCGTGCCGCTTTCCCGCTGGACCACCCCGCGCGGGCTGCAGCGCCGCTTTGTGACCTGGTTTTTCGCCGCCCGGGTGGCGCCCGGGGCCCAGGTTCGCATCGACCGCCAGGAGATCGTCGACAGCCGTTGGCTGAGCCCGGCGGCCGCTCTGGCGTCCCGCCAGGCCGGCCATTTGACGCTGCCCCCGCCGACCTTTGTGACCCTCTGGGAGCTGTCCGGCTGGGGCGATGCCGAAACCGCCCTGGCCCATCTGGCGCGGCGAGTGGCGCCGCGTTTCAGGCCGCGGCGCTGCACCCTCGGGAAGGTCCCGGTCCTGATCTTCCGGGGGGACGCCGCCTGCAGCGGGGGGCCGCTGGCGGGACCCGGCCCCCGCCACCGGCTGGTGATGAGCGCCGAGGGCTGGTGCTACCAGTCGCCGGCGCCCCCCGGGGCGGTGCCGCAGTGCCCCTGAAACCCGTAGCGAGACCATCCAAGGAGAGCCATCGTGGAGGATCAGACCCAAGTGCTGGAGGGCAAAACCATCGGTTTTATCGGCGCCGGCAACATGGCCGAGGCGATTATCAAGGGACTCATCAGCCGCGGGGTGGTGACCCCGCAGCGGCTGGTGGCCTCCGACGTGCTGGCCGAACGGCGGGCTTACATCGCCGACACCTACCGGGTGGCCGTGGAGGAGGACAACCGGCTGCTGGTGGAAAAGGCCGACGTGCTGGTCCTGGCCGTCAAGCCCCAGGTCACCGCGCCGGTGCTGCAGTTCGCCGGGGCGGGAATGGGACCCAACAAGCTGCTGGTCTCGATTGTGGCCGGTGTCCCGGTGTCCGCCATCGCCGCCCTGGTGGCGGCCGGCACCCGGATCATCCGCACCATTCCCAACACACCTTTGATGGTCATGGCCGGCGCCGTCGCGATTGCCGAAGACAGCCCGGCCCTGCCGGCCGACTTCGCCCTGGCGCGGCGCATTTTCGACGCCTGCGGGCGGACGGTGATGATCGAGGAGAAGCTGATGGATGCGGCCACCGGTCTTTCCGGCTCCGGGCCGGCCTATGTATTCCTGATGATCGAGGCGTTGGCCGACGGCGGGGTCAAGGCCGGGCTGACCCGCGAGGTGGCGCTCACCCTGGCCGCCCAGACACTTTTGGGCGCCGCCCGGATGTGCCTCACCTCCGGCCGCCACCCGGGTCAGCTGAAGGACATGGTCACCTCACCCGGTGGGACCACCATCGCCGGGATTCACGCCCTGGAGGCCGGCGGGGTGCGCGCGGCGCTGATGAACGCCGTCGAAGCCGCCACCCGGCGCTCCAAGGAGCTTGGCAAATTGTCTTAAGGCGCCCGGGCGCCATCACCCGCGACCCAATGGAGGAGACGCATGCCGGCGTGCCCGCTCAGCCTGCTGCAGCAGAGGGAAATTGAGGCGCGGCTTGCGGCCCCGTTGATCGCCGAGTTCGCGGCGCTGGTCGGCTGGGAGGCGGCCTTGAATACCGCCGCCCGCGCCGTTCAACGCCTGGCCCGTGCGGCCGGGCGGCAGGCGGCCGAAGCCGCCGGGTCCGACAGCTTGGCGGCCCTGGCCGGCGTGGTGGAAAAACTCTGGGCTCAGGGCGGCGCATTGGAGATCGAGATCCTGCGCCGCGATGCGACGCACCTTTTTTTCAATGTCACCGGCTGCCGCTACGCAGAACTCTATGACCGTTTGGGTGTCCGGGAGTGCGGCTTCGCCCTTTCCTGCAGCCGGGATGCGGCCTTTGCCGCCGGCTTCAACCCGCGGATCCGACTCCAGCGGCGCCAGACCATCATGAGCGGTGCGCCGTTTTGTGATTTCCGTTTTTCCCTGGATGGCTGAAGACCGATTTCGGTCATCCCCCACAGAACCCCCGAGGAGCGATTTGATGACAGCCATCGGCAGCTCCGGGTTTTGGCCCCGCAGCCTTCGGCGCATCCAGCGGGATAGGTTCCTATTCCTGCTGGTCGCCCACCTGGCGCTGCTGCTGCTGAGCCCGTTGTTGGAAAGCCTCTTTGCGCTCAAGCTGGTGGTCAACCTCTTCTACACCTTGGTGCTGGTCACGGCTGTTTACGCGGTCAGCCAATCCAGGCGGCAGTTGGTTTCGGCCGCACTCCTGGCTCTGCCCATGCTGGTCGCCATGTGGGCCACCCGTCTGGTTGAAATTCCGCACCTGCGCAACTGGGGGCTGGCTTTCGGCACCATTTTCGTGCTGTATGTCCTGATCGTCATTATCGGTCACATCGTCCGCTGCCGACGGATCGAGCGCGACCTGCTCTATGGTGCCATCGTGGTCTACCTGCTGATGGGGCTGATGTGGACCTTCGCCTTTGAACTGCTGGAAGGCCTGACCCCCGGCGCCTTCCAATTTCCGGAAAACGCCATCGCCGAAGACCCCTATCGCTTCGTTTATTTCAGCTTCGTCACCCTGGCCACCCTGGGTTACGGTGACATGATCCCGGCCACGCCCCTGGCCGGCGCCTTGACCATTCTGGAGGCGGTTATCGCCCAGATGTACCTGGTGGTGGGGGTGGGGTGGCTGGTGGGGATTTACATTTCCCAGGAAATGGCGGCGCGTGAAAGCCGGGGGGCGGCAGGCCGAGGTCCGCTTCCCGGGCCGCCGGCCGCCCCCGACGCTTCGGCAAGGCCCAAGGAGGCCCCGCAATGACCGCACTGCCTGAAATTGCCGGCTGGAACCTGCTCTC
>JAJDNY010000174.1 GCA_022340425.1 Desulfobacteraceae bacterium
CCCCCGAAGATCTCAGCATCGTCAACAATGCGATTGCCTTGGCCGAGGAGCTGGTCAGCAACCATTTCAAGATGTCCACCAATCAATGGCTGCGGCTCAAATATGACGTCAAAACCCTGGCGTCTCTGAACTCCAGCGAAATCGTGGCGGAGCCATTCGCCCAAATCGTCCGCTACGAGGGCAAACGCGAGGGCAAAGAGCTGGGCTCGGCGGCCTATGACTTCTACAAGATTTGTCTGCAGGACCACAACATCCTCAAGGCGCTTGCCAAGGCCCCGGGGCTCGCGCTCTTTCCTTTCATTCTCTACATCGTGACCCATGAGCTGGTTCATGTTGTGCGGTTCAACACCTTTCTGCAGAATTTCGATGCCTCTGCCGAAGAACGACTGGCCGAGGAGTCCCGCGTGCATACCATCACCCATCTGATTCTCACCCCCATCCGCTGCACGGATCTGTCACCGGTGTTGGCCTATTTCAAGGAATGGCGCAAACCCTTCGAGGGCTTAGCCAGCCCTTGACGGCCCGGGAGCGCGCCCGCCCAAAGCCTCCAGTTGAAACCATGCGCCCGCGGCCTTAAAAATTTTTGCGGTCGCCTTGACAACCCGAATCAACTGAATATATTTGGCCAGGTTTTTCAGGGAAAAGCACAACTAGAGGATTTATAAAGATTTTTTTCCCGGAGGTAATAAATGCCAATTTATGAGTTTGAATGTACCCAATGCGGTCACATCCAAGAAGCTTTTCAGAGGATTTCCGATAAACCGCTTGAGACGTGCAGTCAATGCTCCGGCAAGCTTCGCAAGCTTATCTCCCACAGCAGCTTCCACCTAAAGGGAACCGGCTGGTACGTTACTGACTACGCCAAGTCCACGAAAGGTTCCTCTTCCCCGGCCGCCGAAAAAAAGTCGGAATCCAAACCGACTGAGAAGGCTGCATCAAGCGACAGCGCACCCAAAAAAGCATGATGTGACACCCCCCTGTAAGACTACTAAAAAAGCGCAGGGATAGTCCCTGAAAACAGAGATTTCGTCTTCAGAAAGATGGTTTGACTCAGACGGAGATACGCAGCAACCACCTGAAAAGCTAAACAAAACCGCCTCAAACGGCAACAGGTTGACTTCACATTTTAAATGGCGGTGTTTCGGGGCGCAACGGGCGCCCTCCCCCACCCCAAACAAAAGCCTTTCGGCAAAGAATCTAAACACAAAACCAAGGAGAAAAGAAGCAATGAAACTCAGACCACTGCAGGATCGCATCATCGTTCAACGCGTTGAGGAGGAGAGCAAAACCAAGGGCGGTATCATCATTCCGGACTCCGCCAAAGAAAAACCCGCGGAGGGAGTCGTGATCTCGGTTGGCAAGGGAAAAGTGGCCGATGACGGCAAACTCATTCCGATGGAGGTCAAAGAGGGGAATCGCATCTTGTTTGGCAAATACTCGGGCACCGAGGTGAAGGTTGAGGGTGAGGAATATTTGATCATGCGCGAAGACGATGTGCTTGGCATCATCGAATAACTCGGTTCACACTTATATAAAGGGAGGAAATATCGAAATGGCAAAACAGATTAAGTATGACATGAAAGCCCGCGAGGCGATGCTCAAGGGTGTCAAAACGCTTGCAGATGCAGTGGTGGTCACCCTTGGCCCCAAAGGCCGCAATGTGGTGATCGACAAGTCCTGGGGCTCCCCCACCGTGACCAAGGACGGCGTCACGGTGGCCAAGGAGATCGAACTGGAAGACAAATTCGAGAACATGGGCGCCCAGATGGTCAAGGAAGTTGCCAGCAAGACCTCGGACATGGCTGGTGACGGCACTACCACGGCCACCGTTCTGGCGCGCTCGATCTACGAGCAGGGCCAGAAACTGGTTGCCGCCGGCAACAACCCCATGGCCATCAAGCGCGGAATCGAAAAAGCGGTGGAGGTTGCCGTCAAGGAACTCCAAAAAATTAGCAAGCCCACCAAAGACCAGCGTGAAATCGCCCAGGTGGGTACCATCTCGGCCAACAACGATGAAACCATCGGCAACATCATCGCCGAGGCCATGAACAAGGTCGGCAAAGAGGGCGTCATCACCGTCGAGGAGGCCAAAAGCATGGAGACCACCCTGGAGGTGGTTGAAGGCATGCAGTTTGACCGCGGGTATCTTTCACCTTACTTTGTGACCGACCCTGAGAAGATGGTCGTGTCCCTCGATTCCCCCTACATTCTGATCAACGAGAAAAAAATCAGCAGCATGAAAGACCTCCTGCCCATTCTCGAGCAGGTTGCCAAAATGGGCAAACCCCTGTTGATCATCGCCGAGGATGTCGACGGCGAGGCCCTGGCCACTCTGGTGGTCAACAAGCTCAGGGGCACATTGCAGGTCGCGGCCGTCAAGGCTCCGGGCTTCGGCGATCGGCGCAAGGCCATGCTGGAGGATATCGCCATTCTGACCGGAGGTCAGGTGGTTTCCGAGGACCTCGGCATTAAACTGGAGAACGTGGCCCTGACGGATCTCGGCAAGGCCAAACGGATCGCCATCGACAAAGACAACACCACCATCGTTGACGGCGCCGGAGCCCGCAGTGCGCTGGAGGGCCGCGTCAAGCAGATCCGCGCCCAGATCGAAGAGACCACCTCCGACTACGACCGTGAGAAGCTCCAGGAGCGGTTGGCCAAGCTGATCGGCGGGGTGGCCGTAATCAACGTCGGTGCTGCCACCGAGACGGAAATGAAAGAGAAAAAAGCGCGTGTTGAAGACGCCCTGAACGCCACCCGCGCGGCGGTAGAAGAAGGCATCGTCCCCGGCGGTGGCGTGGCCCTGGTGCGCTGCCTGGCCGCGCTGGACAAGATCAAGATCAAAGCCGACCAGAGGCTGGGTGTCAAGGTCGTAATGCGCGCCGTCGAGGAGCCGCTGCGGCAGATCGCCAACAATGCCGGTTTTGAAGGCTCGGTTGTGATCGACAAAGTCAAGGCCTCCGAAGGGGCTTTCGGCTACAACGCTGAAACCAACGTCTACGAAGACCTGATTGAGGCCGGCGTGATCGACCCGACCAAGGTCGTGCGCTTTGCCCTGCAGAACGCTGGCAGCGTGGCCGGCCTGATGCTCACCACCGAGGCCATGATCGCCGACAAACCGGAAGAAAAATCCGAGGCCATGCCGGGGGCCGGTGGCGGCGGCATGGGTGGCATGGGCGGTATGGGTGGCATGGGCGGCATGATGTAGCCCCCCTCCATCACAGACACACGGCAAAAGCACCCCATAAAAGCCTGCACGCGAATCAGCGTGCAGGCTTTTTTCATTTAGAACGCACAATGACACGGCCCCATAGTCAAGTTTACTTCAGATGTTCCGATACTAACTTTGATGAACCGGCGACAAGAGACCCCAGGGTTAACCACTGAAAATTCGGAGCAATCGATGTTCAAAAAAAGACTGTTGAGCGTTTTGGGCAGCGTTTTCATCCTTTCCACCCTCTTTTCCCACTCCCAGGCGATGACCGCGGCGCCTCAGGCGCCGGCACTCGCCCAGGAGACCGGCTACTACTACACGGTCAGAAAAGGAGACACTCTCTGGGACTTATCCGAGCGTTTCTTCGGCTCCCCATTTCAGTGGCCAGAGCTCTGGAAAGAAAATTCCCAGATCCCCAACCCCCACCTGATTTTTCCCGGGGATCGGATCAGCCTTTTTCAGGGCCGATGGCGTGACGGTTACCCCGCGACCGCGAGCGACGGCTCCGGCCAATTGAACCGGGCCGGATTTTTCACCTATCACGGGATGGACCGGATCGGCTTTATCCGTGAAGAGCCGATGACCCCCTTCGGAACCATATTTAAAACCGCCGAAGACAAAATGATCGCCGGCACCCATGATCTGGTCTACATCAAGCAGGCGGCCGATACCCCGCTTGCGGTGGGATCGCTTTTTACCACCTACCGTGTTTTCAACCCCCTGATCGAAAAAAAGACCCGCCAGAAAATAGGGTTCCAGCATTATATGACCGGCGTCGTTGAAATTACCCAGTCCAATGCCCACATTGCGGTGGGTAAAATCGTCCGGGTGTACCGCGAAATTCGCGTCAACGACCATTTGATCCCCTACCAGGACCGATCCTCAGAACTCAAACTTCAGGCAAGCCCGCCCGACATGACCGGCAAGCTGATCATCTCCGAGGAGAACACGGTGGAAATGGGCGACAACACCATCGCCTTTATCGACAAGGGGGCCAACGACGGCATTCAACCGGGGCAGGTGTATGCCATTTACGATCAGCAGTATTGCCGTATGGATCCCCAGTCCAAAGATGTGATCGCGCTGCCGGCCGATGACTTTGGGAAATGCCTGGTGCTGCATGCCGAGGATACCACCGCCACGGTTCTGATCACCGAAGCCCGGCGCAACATTCAAGCGGGACTCCCCATTCGCACCGTGCACCACTGAAGACGGCCGGTAGGACGTCCAGGCCAGGACAGGCGCCGCCCCAAAAATAATGACAGGCCCCCTTTGGTGAACCGTTGCCCAAAGGGGGTCTGTCATTTATCCGAAAAGAAAAACCCCGGCATGACCACACCTCCGGGAACCTGACCCAACCGCCTCAGCCCCCTTCCCGTCCGGGCTTCACACCTTCTCCCACGTCACCCGCAGCACTTCCTCGACCGTTGTAATCCCGGCCAGCATTTTCTGAATGGCGCTTTCCCGCATGCTGACCATGCCCTCCCGGACCGCCTCGGCCGCAATGGCGTGGGCATCGGCCTCGGGGGTGGTCAAGCGGCGGATGGCGTCCGTGTAGGGGATCACCTCGTGAACAGCGGTGCGGCCGAAAAAGCCGGTCCCGCGGCAGCGCTGGCAGCCTTTACCGCGCCGCAGGCTCACCTCCTCCATGGAGTTTTTGGCGACGGCAAGCCCCATCCGGAGCAGTTCTTCGGCGCCAAGCGTATAGGATTCCGCGCATTTTTCGCACACCTTGCGCACCAAGCGCTGGGCAACGATGCCGACCACGGTGGCCTGGATGAGAAATGACGGAATCCCGAGATCGATCATGCGGGTGATGGCGGAGGCCGCATCGTTGGTGTGAATCGTCGAGAGCACCAGGTGGCCGGTCATGGCGGCCTGGACGGCGTTTTCGGCGGTCTCCAGATCGCGCATTTCCCCGATCATGATGATGTCGGGGTCCTGGCGCAGAATATTGCGCAAAATCGAACTGAAGGTGATGTTGACCGCCGGCTGCACCGCAATCTGGTTGAAATCCTCGTGAACCATTTCAATGGGGTCTTCGACGGTGGTGATGTTGATCTCGGGGGTCGACAACTTGCGCAGGGTCGAGTAGAGGGTGGTGGATTTGCCGCTGCCCGTCGGCCCGCAGACCAGCACGATACCGTGGGGTTTGCCGATGATTTTGCTGTAGCGTTCAATGTCGGTCGGGCTGAACCCGAGGCGGTCGAGATCCTGGAACAAGACGTCCGGGTCCATGATTCTCATGACCACCTTTTCGCCGAAGGCCACCGGCACGGTGGATACCCGGATTTCCAGCTCCTCCCCGCCCTTGTCGGTCTTGATGCGGCCGTCCTGGGGTCTGCGCTTTTCGGCCATGTCCAGTCGGGACATGTTTTTGATCCGGCTGACAATGGCGAAGTGGACCTTTTTGGGCAACTCGTAGACGGTGTGCAGGACACCGTCGATCCGCATTCTGACCAGGGTGGTGTCCCGCTTGGGCTCGATGTGGATATCGCTGGCACGCTGGTCGAAGGCATAGAGCAGGAGATGGTTGACCGCATTGACGATGTGCTGATCGTTGGAGGGCAGCTCCTCCACCGACTTCAGCCGCACGTATTGCTCGAGATTGCCCAAATCGACCAGGGGGGAGGAAAACTGGTTTTCCGCCGCGATAATGGAGCGTTTGAACCCGAAAAATTCATTGATGATCTTGATGATATCCGCCCGCGGGGTCACCACCGGACTGATCCGCAGGTTTCGCACGCGGGCGATATCATCCATGGCCTCGAGGTTGAACGGGTTGCAGGTGGCCACGATCAGGGTGTCTTTTTGGATCTCGACCGGCAGAACCAGGTGCTTGCGGGCAAACGAGCGGGGGATGGTCGTCGTAACCAGGTTTAAATCCAGTTTGAGGGGATCGATCTTGCGGTAGGGGATTTTCCATTGGGCCGCCAAGGCCTTGTACACCACCTCCTCATCCAGGCCCATGCAGGCATTGCCGGAGCGCTCCAGATTGCGGGCGGTGAGCAAGGTGATGATGTCCACCGCGCAGGACTCACCATTGACGCCGGACCCGTTGCCGTCCTCCTTGCGCCCCAGCCGGTCCGCCAGCCGTTTTTTGAGGATCTCCTTTCTCCCGAGGATTCTTTTTGCCTGATCGCGGGAGAGCACCCCCTGGCTTAAGAGCGCTTTGCAGACGCTGGCGTCCGACAGTGGGTTGCTGAGGTCGATTTGCATAGAGTTCTGGTCTCCCGAGAGGTGAATCCGACCGCCTTAAAACCGCGTGCCGACTGCGCAACTGTGCTGAAAAACCCCTGCGCCACCGCCAGCGAGCGCGGTTCGAAAAGCGCGGGGTTGCCCGGCGCCGGGCGCTTTGGATCCCAACTGCCGTTTAGGGTCTTTCAGAAACGGTGGGCCCGTCGGCGGCGGTTTGAATCTGCCGGTTGAAGGCTTTGACGCCCGTTTCATATTCCTGCCGTGTGTTTTCGTAGGCGGCAATCCGGGCGTTTAAATCACGGACTTGGCGGGCGTAATCGATCGCAGCCGGATCATCGCTGGCAGGCTGAACCAGTGGAAGCCTTTCCTTGACCTCGGCAATCTCCCGATAGGCCGCGTCCAACTCGCTTTTGAGGGTTTTCAGCCGGGTCTCCAAGGAGTTGGTGTCTTCCGGGCGCCCAATTGGATTGTCCTGGGGCTGAGCAACGGCAGGGACCGCACCGATGATTTTTTGCTGCGATGCCGTATCCCCGAGATCGCGATGGACCTGAAGCGTCACGCGTTGGTTTTCAGGAACAGCCTCGATGGCGTCGGTAAAGTGAACGACGCCGCTGGCATCACGGTATTGGTAGTACCCCGCCCAGCCGCAGGCCGGCAGCAGACCCAATACAGCCCATATCATGAATTTTTTGAGAAACATCTCGCCTCCAGCGATTAAAATGGCGATCAGCCAAAGCGACGGGTGGCCTGGTGACGGCCCTCGGGTTTAAACCGAATCCCACCGTCTCCAGGCCACCGCGACTGCCAAAATCTATTGCGCTTGCGGCGCCGGCAGCTTCCAGAGAGAGCGAATCACCCGCTCACCCTCGAGTTCGTAGCCCACCGGGGTCCCCGCCGCAAACGATCCGCTGCTCATAGGCTCCCCACCCTCACCATAAAAGGAAACCGATGGAGATAACCGGAAAAAGGAGTCGTCGATGACGATCTCACCCGCCCCCATCCGATCGATGACCCCAACGCCCTGAAATTCAACCTGGAACCCATCCTCGTGTTGGGGGGTGGCGTCGGTAAGGGTATCGGCCCGTGCCGCCGACCCGGCCCAGGGAATGAACCCCACCACCAGTTGGAGCAGAAAGCAGCCGATGAAAAACATGATTTTACGATTAAAATTTTTCAAGCAACAGCCCTCCCTGTTTATTTGCCTTCGATTTCGCGCCAGGAAGACATCCCCAGTTGGATCTTTTTCTCTTTGATGGGAATGACTGACCCATCGGAGTTGCTGAAATATTTGACCTCGATATCGGTGCCCGGGATTTCAGCCACCGCCGGTGCATGCGGCATGCCCTGCACCTCTTTGCGGCTCAGGGAGCTTTTTTGGGATTTGGCCGAGGAGCCGATATCCACCAGATCGCGGGAATCGATCACCCCGTCGTTATTGGCGTCAAATTGCGCGCTGATGGTGCGTCCGCCGCTGCAGGCGTTCATTTCCGTCAGGTAGGAATACCCGCCCGAGCTGCATGGCGAAGAGGACGGAATGGAGGAGACCATGATGGCGATGGTATCCCGGATGATGACATCACGGACGGTGCGCTCCCCGGTGGCGGGCAGGTCGAAAAACCACCCCACATGCTGCCCGGTTGCACTATTGGGGATGTACCAGTTGATTTTATTGTCGCTAAGAATCCCGTATTTTTCCCCAAAAAAACTGCCGTAATAGATCTGGGTCTGTTCCTGCAGGGTCGCGTTGATGCCAAGCGCTGCAAGGTTTGAGAGCTGGCGCCCGGGGGTAAATTCACCGAAATACTTGCCCGCGCTGTCCGCACCGGAAACTTCCCAGGCCCTGGCCCAATCCCAGATCCCGTAAAGGCTCTGGACGCTGTTGTCGGTGAAGTCATCGTCACCCAGATACCGCCCGGTCCCGAAAATCACCAGATAGCCCAATCTGTTGAAGCGGCAGTGGGCCATCACGTCCGGTTGGGTGGTGATGGGCTGCCGGTGCCCTTCCCGGTTTTTGGCCACGAAAAGGGGCTGGGGGTCACCGGCCGTGCCGTAGGCGACTTTCCAGAGCATGGCGGAGTTGGCCGTGAGGTCGAATTTCCACAAATTGCCCAGAAGGTCGCCAGCATAGGCATAATCCACCATGCCATCCAGGTTGTGGTCGATCAGCACCGGTGTGGAAAGACCGTTGCACTGGTCATCGGCGGTATCCTTGATGCCGTCGGGTCCCCAACCGCCGGCGCCGGTGTCGATTTTGGCCAGCAGCTGCCCGGTATAGGCATTCTGGATGAAAAGAACCGCCTTCTTGTTGTAGCTGTCGTAGCCGTTGCCGAAAATTACGAAGGGGCCGCCGGCGTTGGAGTTGAAGATAAAGGCCCGGCTGAAGCTGTAGCCGAGGTCCGCCCAGTCCGGGTCTGCAAAAACCGGATCGGACGGGTCATAAACATTGTCCGGGTCGGGCGTGCTGCTGGGATTGGGGTACTCCCATTTGACGATCCCGTTGGCGTTGGTTTCGGCGTTGGCGTTGGCGGTGATGTCCAGGCAAAAATAGCCCTTGCCGCCTTTGCCGAGACCGCCCACCAAGTAAGTTCTGTCGCCGACCTTGCCGGCATAGGGCGAATTGTCCACAAAATAGGTGTGGGCATAGTTGGGATTGGGAACGGTCAGTTTGTTTAGATTCTTAAACACCAAGCGCGGAGCGTAGGCAAAGACCTCCTCACCGGTTTCGACGTCAAAGGCGTGCAGCATGCCGTCGTTGGCACCGACGTACAGTGTGTCGCCATTTTTCAGAGGTGCCGAGTGCACGATGTCGCCCAACCTGCTGCCGCGGCTCCTGAAACCCAAGCCGTTTGGCTGCTCGTTTACCGTCTCGCCGCGCAGGTAATCCAACATTTTCCCAGCCGTATCGAGGTTGGCATCCAGATGGGGCAGCAGGGCGGTGTTCAGATCGAGGGCGTCTTTTCTAAAGGGCACCCCGTTTGCCCCGTTCCAGGTGATGATCTGGCGGGTTTGCCAATCCCGGTGGTTGAGCTGGTCTTCAGCAGACCACTTGGCCGTGGGCTTGAGCGCCCCGACCGTGAGGCTGGGATCGGCTTCGGCCTCCTCCTGGGACACCAGTTCAAATGCTTTGATATCGCCGGTCCAGTTGTTGGCGTCATACAGCCCCTGGAAAAGCACCGTACCGGTCTGGAGTTCCTGAGAGCTGATGGCCACCGAGGCGCCGGTTCCGATGCGCTCCTCGATCTTCTGCTTGATAGCGTTTAAGGCTTCCACTAGCAGCTCGGGATTGCCCGCACTGAGGAAGTCGCCGCGGCCGTTGCGTGAGGCATGCAGCAAGTCGTCTATTTTATGCCGATCGTTGACGGCTGGGTCCTTATTCCAGACGCAGTCCTCGGGGGGTGACGTCGAACAGTAGTCCGCCGGCAGGGTGCCGATGACCCCGAAGGAAACCCCGAAGGTCACCATGTGCTGCTGCCGGTTCTGGTCCAGTCCGTGGGTCGGAACCAGGTCCGCCAGGCTCGAGAGATCTTTGTTGTAATATAAAGCGGCCACGTCGGCCAAGGTGTTGGAGAAACCGTCGCTATCGTTGTTGCCCACCGAAGGGGAATCCCCGTTCCAGTAGCCGTCGGTCATCACGATGGCAAACGACTGCTGGCAGGCGCCGCCGTCGTCAAAGCTCACGTAGGGTGAAGCCCCGATACCGCCGGTAGCGGTGTCGGTTTCATCGAAATACTGCCCGACCCGTTTGAGCCCCAACCGCAGCGGCGTGCCGCCGCTGGCGATGTAACGCGGATTGGTGCTGCCGGCGGTGTATAGCATATTCAGGAGCCGGCCCTTGCCCTGGCTGGTGTCGCTGAGGTCGTCACTCTTGTCGACGGGAATAACCTCCTGGGCGATGCGCTCATGAATCGTGTGCAGACCAATATTGACGTCATGCATGTTGGCGATCACCTGAGACACGGCCGCCTTGGCGGTCAAAATACGCCGCCGGTAGTAGGAATACCAGTTGACGAAGTTCTGACGCTCCTGGGTGTAAGTGCGCGGGCTGCCGTCGACGTTGAGGGGCCAGACCCCCAGCGCCAGGGCCGCGGCCTGGGACAAATGGGCTCCCCGGGGAGCAATTTCACCGTAGTCCAAGCGATCGTTGTTGTTGGTGTCGACGAAGGGAAAGATGTGAATATCGCCGTCCAGTTCCACCAGGTAGGTGTTGCCGTTTTTCTGGAGGTAGTAATGCGCCCGGTGGATTTCCCGATCGCCGGCCGCAGCCACATCATTGAAGGTATAAGTTCCCAGAAGATTCCACTGCCCGTCCAGGCTGCTGTCGTTCTGATTCACCCGCACGGTACCTAAAAGGGCGCCGCTGTTGTTGTAGATGCGATAAGGCGCATTGGAGGCTCTTGTTCCGGCCCGTGTCCAACTGGCATACACCCGGTATTGGCCGGCGGCGGGCAGGTTCGGCTTCCAGGTGGCCACGGCGCCGGCCGTGTTGGCGTATTGGGAATGTCCGGAGTTGGCGGAAAACCCTGAAATGGCCGGATAATACCCATAGGTGCCGGAGGAGACCGGCCAGCTGCCGGATATCTCGAAGCCGCTGGGGCTCTCGTTGTCGACGATGACCGTCTGGCCGCCATCGACCTTGACGAACCGCACCCCGTCGGCGCAGGTGGAGCTGCCGTCGTTTTCGCGGGTCAGGGTAACCCGAATGCCCCCGCCCTTCAACACGAGGTAGGGTTGAGCTTCCAGGTCAAATGTGTAGCTGCGGGCCGGGTTGGACCGCGGCGCGGTAAGCGGTGCATTGCCATCCGCATCGCCGTATCCCAGGAGCGCGTGCACTGCGGGCCAGGGTACGTAAGTTGAGGTGGGGTTGTAAAACATGGTGTTGTACTCGGACCACTGGGATTTCC
>JAJDNY010000175.1 GCA_022340425.1 Desulfobacteraceae bacterium
GTCAATGGTTTCAAAATGCTGCCGACGACGGGAATGATCACCGGGGCCAGCAGCACGACCCCTGCACCGATCGCCAGACTGCCGACATTGAAGCCGTTGAAGAGTTTCATGACCCCCTCCTTAGAGAATCTGCCTGCCGTCCGGGTGTTTTTAACCAGGATACGGCAGCCGGTTGGATCCGCCGGGGCGGACCTGGTGGTTAAGGCCACCCCCCCTGCAAAAGGCCGATCATGCGGTGGGCCCTGTGCCGGGACGGGCTTTCTTATAATAATATTGCAGGGAAATGGCTTTGAAAGTCAAGAAAAGCGATCATTAAATTGCCTACAATTAAAAACTTATTATTTGCACATCATTTTATTAAAAAATGGTTAGGTTAAAATTAATTTTGAGTTAGCCTTGAAAAAATCGCCCACTCCCCGCACCAGCCGATCCCCAAGACGCCCCGGGCCTTTCGAAGCGCGTAAAGGCGCCGCCCGCACCCCGATTCACACGCCCCTAGCCGAAACGTCATCAAGGCCTAACCTTGCTCTGATTTGAACGCCGCACGTTGAAAAGACCCCCTTTGGGAGAGCGGTCCCGCCGCCTGGCAGGGGGAACAGGACCGTCGCTCCGACCCGCCCGAAAACGGAAAAGCCGATGATGATTACCCCCTTGCTGAAATCCCTGCGTGCCCGTCGCGTTCCCGGGCAGCTGGTGGTCCAACTCACCGACCACTGCAACGCCCGCTGCCCGCAATGCGGCATGCGGGTGACGGCGGGTTTCAAGCGCGCGACCCTGGCGGTCGACGCCATCAAGCGGGTCATCGACGCCGCGGCCGCCCGCGGCGTGGCGGCGGTCTCATTTACGGGCGGCGAGCCCTTCCTGTTCCCGGATGCCCTGGTGGAACTGTTGAACTACGCCGGGGCGGCCGGCATCACCTATACCCGCACCGGCACCAACGGGTTCTGGTTTCAGGGTGCTGACCGGCCCTCTTTTGAAAGCCGGATAACGCGCATCGCCGAGCGCCTCGCGGCCACGCCGCTGCGCAATATGTGGATCAGCCTGGATTCCGCCGAGCCGGAGGTGCACGAGCGGATGCGGGGTTTCAAGGGGGTGGTGCGGGGTATCGAGCGCGCGCTTCCCATATTTCACGCTCACGGGATCTACCCCTCGGTCAATCTGGGTCTCAACCGCAACATGGGGGGAGCCCGCACCCGGCGGCTGCTGGCGCTGCCGCCCGGGGCGGAGCCTGCGGGGCGCTACCCCATCTTCCGCGACGCCCTGGCCCGCTTTTACCGAACGGTGATCAACCTCGGGTTTACCCTGGTCAACACCTGCTATCCCATGAGCATCGACACCCAGCAGCTGGAGGCCGGACTGGGGGCGGTTTACGGCGCAACCGCCACGGACGATATCGTACGCTTTTCGCAGTTTGAGAAAGCGCAGCTCTACCGCGCCCTGCTGCACACCATCCCCCGATTCCGTTCCAAAATCCGGATTTTTTCCCCCCTCTGCGCGGTCTACGCGCTTCAGCAACACTACGCCGAGAACAGCACCGTTGGGTATCCGTGCCGGGGCGGCCGGGACTTTTTCTTCATCGACGCCAGGGACGGCCACACCTACCCCTGCGGCTACCGGGGCAACGAGGATTTGGGCCCCTTCCCGGATTCCGGGCCGGCCCCGGAACCCGGGGAAAATGATTGCCGCCGTTGCGACTGGGAATGTTTCCGGGACCCCTCGGAGCTCTTCGGTCCCGTTCTCCAGGCGCTGTCCCACCCCTGCCGGCTGGTCTTGAAGCTCCGCAGGAGCCCCCGCTTTTTCGCCCTCTGGGGGCAGGATCTGCGCTATTACGCCGCATGCGATTTCTTCGACGGCCGTAAACCGCCGCGGACCGCCGCTTTGGCACACTTTGCCTGAGCGCTGCACACCCCAACAGGAAAATCCCGACCCTCCCCGCCTCCGTTCGCGATCTTTGTGGACATCCCGCCCCACTTCCTTTACTGTTTTGACTGCAAGCTTGGAGGCATGGACCGCGGTGCGGCCGGGTGCGGCCGCCAGGCCCATGGCCTATCTGTCGGGTGGGGCGGACCAGCCTCGTGCCCGCCGAAAACCCCCCTTGGAATTCACCACGAAAGGAGGGATCCAGATGGGGCTATACAACCTGGAAAAAATCTTTTCGCCCAAATCCATCGCCGTCGTCGGTGCCAGCGAACGGCCGGGGACCGTGGGTGAGGCGCTGATCAGAAATCTCGTGCGCGGCGGCAGCCGGGCGGCGCTTTTCCCGGTAAACCCCAACTACAGCCAGGTAATGGGGTTAAATGCGCACAAATCGCTGATGGATGTCCCCCAGGCGGTGGATCTGGCGGTGATCGCAACCCCGATTGCGACGGTCCCCGAAATCACCGCGGAATGCGTCCGCAACGGGGTCGGCGGGGCGATCGTGATCTCGGCCGGCGGCAAGGAGGCCGGCCAAGAGGGCCGCAAAATCGAACACGAAATTTCGAAAATCGCCCGTCAGGGCGGCCTGCGGATCGTCGGCCCCAACTGTCTGGGGGTGATTTTGCCCGGGAAAAAAATCAACGCCAGCTTTGCCGCGGACATGCCGGCAGCGGGCAACCTGGCCTTTATCTCCCAGAGCGGGGCGATCTGCACCGCCATTCTCGACCGGGCTTTCCAGGAGCAGATCGGTTTCAGCCATTTTGTGAGCATCGGCTCCATGCTGGACGTCGATTTCGGCGACATGATCGACTACCTGGGAAACGACCCCCAGGCCCAAAGCATTCTGTTGTACATCGAAAACCTGACCCATTTCCGAAAGTTCATGAGCGCCGCGCGGGCGGTCTCGCGGGTCAAACCGATCGTCGTGCTCAAATCCGGCCGCAGCGCCGCCGGGGCCCAGGCGGCGGCATCCCACACCGGCGCCATGGCCGGCGAGGACGCCGTCTACGACGCGGCCTTTCAGCGCACCGGGGTGGTGCGCGTGGACACCATTCAGGACCTTTTCGACTGCGCCGAGTTGATGGCCAAGCAGCCCCGGCCCACCGGGTCGCGCCTGGCCATCATCACCAACGGCGGCGGCCCGGGGGTAATGGCCACCGACGCCCTCGCCCGCTGGGGACTGGACCCGGCGCCCCTCGGCGAGGACCTCATGGACAGACTGAATGCGGTTCTGCCGGCCTTCTGGAGCCGCAACAACCCCATCGACATTCTGGGGGACGCCTCCCCCCAGCGGTTCGCCCAGACCATCGAGACCTGCATCGACTCCGGCCAATTCGACGGCATTCTGCTGATCCTCGCCCCCCAGGCACTCACCCGGCCCGAGGATGTCGCCGAGCGGATCACCGAGCTCATCCGCCGCCAGCGCTTTCCCGTTTTTGCCGCCTGGCTGGGCGGACGGGACGTGGCCAAGGGGATCGCTATTCTGAACGCCGCCGGTGTGCCCACCTACGAAACCCCGGAGCGCGCCATCCGCGCCTTCCTCTACCTGCATGACTACGGCCGCAACCTGGAGTTGCTGAGCGAAATCCCGCCCAGGCTCGCCCACGAACCGAGCTTCGACCGCCAGGCGGCCGAGGAAAAAATTCAAGCGGGGTTGGCGCAGCCGGGTCAGTTCCTCGAGGAAACCGAATCAAAGGAGATATTGGCCGCCTATGGGGTTCCCGTCAACCAGACCCGGATCGCGGAGGAGAAGGAGGCGGCCGTCGCCATCGCCGAGGAACTTGGCTACCCGGTGGTTCTCAAGGTCCTGTCACCGGATATCACCCACAAGACCGACGCCCGGGGCGTTCAGCTGGACCTCTCGGATGCCCGCCAGGTGCGGGCGGCGTTTGACGCCATCATGGACGGGGCCAGAGGCTACAAGGCCGATGCCCGCATCCGGGGGGTTACGGTGCAGACCATGATCAGCCGCCCGGACGTGGAACTTCTGGTGGGGGCCAAAAAGGACCCCAGCTTCGGGCCGGCGATTCTTTTCGGGATGGGCGGGATCTACACCGAGATCTTCAAGGACCGCGCCCTGGGGCTGCCGCCCATGAACCGCCTGATCGCCCGCAGGCTGCTGGAGCAAACCCGCGTGTTTAAGATCCTCAAAGGCTACCGCGGGCGCCCGGGGGTCGACATGGATCAGCTGGAAGGGCTCATTTTGCGGTTGTCCCAGCTGATGGTGGATTTCCCCGAAATCCAGGAACTGGACATGAACCCGGTGATCGTCAAAAATGGCGCCCTTTTCGCCATCGACGCCCGCATCCGGCTTGAAGAAAGCGCGGTCCGATCGCCCCTGCACCTGGTCATCAGCCCCTACCCGGAGCAGTACGCGTGCCGGCTGGAAACCCCATCGGGCCGATCGCTTTTGATCCGCCCGATCAAACCGGTGGATGCCGATCTTTTTGTGGAACTCTTCGAGACCCTTTCGCCCACCAGCATCTACTACCGCTTTTTTAGCGCCATGAAGAGCCTGTCCCACAAGATGCTGGCCCGCTTCACCCAGGTGGACTACGACCGCGAAATTGCCATGGTGGCCATCGACGACGACGGCGGGGCGGAAAAAATGATCGGCGTCTCCCAGGTGTTCATTCACCCGGATGGCACCCACGGCGAGTTCTCCATCCTGGTGGGCGACCCGTGGCACGCTCAGGGCGTTGGCGCCAATCTGCTCGCGCATGTGCTCAGAATCGCCAAGGAGCGGGGCCTGACCAACGTCTGGGGCATCGTGCTGCGGGACAATGTCAACATGCTGGCCTTGGGCGAAAAGCTTGGTTTTGACGTTAAGTGGTCGAGCGACGGCATGGAGTGCCGGCTGAACATCGACCTGGAAAAGACCCGGTTTGAAGACCTCTGCAGCGCCGGGCAATTCAAACCGCAAGCATGACGGGAGGGAGGGTGCAATGGAGATCCGGACGGATCGCGCCGCGACACGGGCCGCCACCCCGGCTGGCGCCAGACAGAGCAGAGGGCCCGGCGCCACCCAGCGGCGGGCGCATTGGGGCCTGCTTTGGCTGGCAGCGCTCCTGCTGTCTTTTTGGACCGCGGCCGCCGCACCGCTTGCGGCCCAGCAAAATCAGGGAACCACCACGGCGGGAGAAAAAATGCCCGCCCCAGGGCCGAGGGAGGACTCCCCCCAGGCGCCGACGCGGGTGGAGGTCAAGCCGCTGGCCCGCGACCACGAGATCCGCGGCCGGCTGGAGGACATCCTCCAGGCCACCGGCTGGTTCACGGCCCCCGAGGTGCGGGTGCACGACGGGGTGGTTTTTCTCACGGGCATGACGGAGAGCGCCGAGTTCCGCAAGTGGGCCGGAGACCTGGCGCGCAACACCCAGGATGTGGTGGCGGTGGTCAACCAGATCGGGCTGAAGGAACCCTCGCTCTGGGATTTCCGGCCGGCCATGGAGGGTTTGCGGGAGCAGTGGCGAACCGTGGTGCGCAGCTCACCCTTTGTGGTCTTCGGCGTCTTGATTCTGGCGGTCACCTTCGGGGCCGCGCGACTTTTAAAGGCGGCCGCGCGCGCCTCCCTGCGCCGCCGCGACATCAACCCCCTGCTGCAGGATCTGATCTCGCGCGGGGTCGCGCTGGTGGTCCTGCTGGTGGGCCTCTACCTCGTTTTCCAGGTGGCCGGACTGACCACCATGGCCCTCACCATCATGGGCGGCACCGGGCTTTTGGGCATCGTGCTGGGGATCGCCTTCCGCGACATCACCGAAAACCTCCTGGCCAGCATTTTTTTGAGCGTCCAAAACCCCTTTCGCAACGGCGACCTGATCGAGATCGCCGGGATTTTGGGGTTCGTGCAGATGCTGACCATCCGGGCCACGGTCCTGATGACCCCCGACGGCAACCACGTCCAGATTCCCAACGCCACGGTCTACAAGAACAGCATCCACAACTACACCAGCAACCCCAACCGCCGGGCGGAGTTCACGGTGGGCATCGGCTACGATGACGAGATTCTGGCCGCTCAGGAGATGGTCCTCAAAATCCTGGCCGAGCACCCGGCGGTCCTCAAGGACCCCGAGCCCCTGGTGCTGGTGGAGAATTTGAACAAGGCCACCGTCGATCTGCGAATCTACTTCTGGCTGGACGGCGGGCAGCACAGCCTGCTGAAGGTCAAATCCTCGGTCATCCGGCTGGTCAAACGGGGGTTCCAGGAGGCGGGCATCTCTATGCCGGACGAGGCCCGGGAGGTCATTTTTCCCGAGGGGGTGGCGGTTCGCCTGACCACCCCGGAAGAGGTGCCGACAAAGGGCACCAGGCCCCCGGCAGCAAGCGCCCCACAACCGCCCGCGACGCCGGAGAGCGTGTCCACGGATGCCGAAGGCGGTCTGCGCAGCGAGGCCGGCGAGATCGAGGCCCAGGCGCGTCACTCACGAACGCCGGAAAAAGGGCAGAACCTGCTTAAGCCGGCCCCGGATGATGCCTGAGCGGGCTGGCGGCGCCGCCCAAGGGGTTTAGGCCGCTCGATGATCAGCAGATTCCCGTCATAGGTCAAAATGCCCAGCATGATGGCACAGATCAGGCGGTAGATATTGACGTCGTAGTATCGGGTCGGCGAGAAGGGGTTGGGCAGGAAGGGGTCGGCCACCCGGACGCTGCGGTCTTCGCGGTTGTAGCCGGAAAGAACGACGAAGTGCCCGGCCGATACGCCGCGCACATCGTCGAAAACCGCCCGGCCGTCGAGATCGTATTCCCGGGCGCAATTGTAAAGGTAGGTGGCGCTCAGACCGGTCAGCACCGGGATCGCCCGTTTCAGGTAGCGCCGGATGAGGGCGGCTGTCATGACCTCGAAGCGCAGCCGGCCGCCCAGCGCGAGGTATTCCAGATAGGCCTGGGTGGCGACGGCAAAGCCGGGCAGGTGTTTTTTGCAGGCCAGCTGGCGCCGAAGCTTCTCCGCCAGCTCGGCCTGCGATGCGCGCGCCCAGGTGGGATCGAAGAGCTGCAGGTTGTAGGGGATGATGGTGGCCTGATAGCCGCGGCGCAGCGCGTGGCAGGCCAGATAGACATCCAGCGTGCCACCCTGGTCCAGTTCGGGGATCTCGGGGATCAGGTCGCCCAGGGCCAGGTCCTCGCCGTAGTAGCGATAGACGGCATGCAGGCAGGTCGGGCCGCAGGTGGTGGCGTCGGGCTGCTTGAGGATGTCGAAATCGATCACCATTTTCATGAGGGTTTCCCGACGTGGCCGCGGCGGGCACAGGCGCCCTGAAAACGGGGCATCCGCCGTGGGCCCCTTGACGATAGGTGGGTTCGCCGCCCCCGGGCTTCAGCGTCCGGGTCGCCTGCCGCGCACCCGTTCCGAAAAGGCGCGGAAGCGGGCGGCCTCGACACTGTTGCCCAGGCGCGTGTAGATCCGGCTGATGCGGTCGTAATATAGCGCCGCGTTTTCGGGCAGCTCGCGCGCCAGGGCGAGGTAGAGCTCCAGGATATCCTCCCCCCGCAGGCCGGCGGCGAAGGAAAGCTCCGCATAGCGGTGCCGGATCTCCGGGTCGCAATGGGCCCCGCCCGCCCCCAATATCCGCCCGTAAAGCGCGCGCGCGGCGGCGGGTTGGCGCAGGGCTTCATAGACCTTGGCGAGCGCGACGGCGACGGCCTCGCTCCAGCCGAAAACCGCCAGCACATCCCGGTAAAAAGACGCGGCCTGTTCCAGCTCTCCGGCTTGATAGAGGGTTTCACCTTTGAGGCCCACCGCGGCCTGGGAGGCCGCAAGCTCCGGTGGCAGACCGGCCAGGAGCGCATGGGCGCGATCGAATTCTTTCAGTTCCCAGTAAATCTCGCACAGCATCTGGTATGCGGGCAGGGCGGCGGGGTGATGCGGGATGAAAGTTTCCAGCAGCCGCCGGGCGGCCCCCAGCCGACCCAGGTTCAGGCAGGCGGTGGCCAGCTCCAGCGGGATATAGCTCCCGGGCTGGGGGTTCTGGGCCATGGCCCGCCCCAGAAGCCTGGCGGCGGCGGCGAAGTCGCCGCGGTTTAGCGCGATGAAACCGGACTTGAAGGTTTCACCGTAGCCCAGGTAGGCATCCCGCACCGCCTCGGGCAGCGTGCTGCAGAGGGCGAAGAAATATTCCGCTTCCGCCGCCGCGCCCACCGCCTCGGGCTCCGGCGGCCAGGAAAGGTCTCCCTCGTCCGCGAGGCTCTGGGGCGGGTCGGGAACGGCCGCATCGGCCCCCGCCCGCTCGCGGGCCGCCAGCCCTTGCAGCTGGGCTTTGAGGGAGGCGCGCAGCCCTTCATCGGCGCTGATCCCGAGCGCCACCAGCAGCAGCTCGCGGGCCTCTGCCAGGCAATCGTTTTCGGCCAGGTTCGCTGCGGTCCGCTGATGCTCCCGGGCCAGGGCCTCGCGCACCTGCCGGATCTTGACCGCCAGCCGCGCCTGCCGCCCGTTTGCCGGCCCGCCGCGCTTGGCGAGCTTGTCACGGGCGCGCTCGTAGAGCAGGCGGGCCTCGCCCCAATAGCCGGCCGCGGCCAGGACATCGCCTTTTTGCTCCAGCTTTTCGGGGGACGGGCCGGAAAAAAGACTCAAAAAACGCATGCTGGGGGTCTCCGCCAAGGTCAGGGCGGGCCGGGTTGAATAGATGCTGATGGAGGATTCGCGGGCCGGCCGCCCTACTCTCCGCCGGCGGCGGCCGCGTACCAGCGCCGGGCCTGGTCGAAGCGCCCCAGTTGGAGGCTGGCCAGGAAGGCCAGGCGGGCCGCCGCGGGGCTCTTTTTGAGGCGCCACGACAGGGTCGCGCACCCCAGGGCCTCGCCCCCCCGACCCTGCTGCAACAGCCGGCGGCCCCTGGCCAGCTGCGCCTGCGCCGCCGCCCGCACGCGTTGCAAGGCCGTGAGGTCCGCCCCGCAGCGGGCGCAGGTGTCGCTGTTCTCGTTGGGCCGCCTGCAAGCCGGACAGTTCAAGGCCTTCAGTCCTCCAGGTAAAAGAGCATATCGTCCAGGGAGGTGAGGACATCGGCCAGCTTGGTGAAATCGCCGCTCCCGATGGCGTCCTGGACCTGCTGCAGGAGCAAGCGCAGCTCACCGGCGTCGGTCTCGTCGATGTTCGCCATGAGCGCCATGGCCCGCCGCCGCTGGTCCTTGGCCCGGGCCAGCAGGTCCTGCCGATCCGCCGGTACGGAAGCGCCCGGTTCATCGGCCGCCGGCTCATCGTCGCCGAGCTCGGCCAGATTGCGCCGGGCCGCCTGAAGGTCGAAGTCGGGCCCCTTGCCGCCGGTTTCCATTCGCACGGTCTTGGAAAGCCCGGTGCGTTTTTCTAGCGCCGTCACGCTCAGCACGCCGTTGAGGTCCAGGGCCAGGTTCAAAATGATCTCGTTGCCGGCGGGCACTTTGCTCAGGCCCTCGACCAAAAAATTGCCGATGAAGATATTGTCGTCCACCGACGGCGCTTCCCCCTGATAGATGCGCACATCCACCTGGCGCTGCTCGTCCACCGCGGTAACAAAGACTTCGGCCTTGGAGACCGGCAGCGGCGTGCTGCGGCGGATGATGGGGACAAAGTGATCGTCGCGCATTTCGCCGTGCTGAAACGACAGCGCCTGGGTTCCGAAGGTGTATGGGGTGATGTCCACGAGGACCGAGCGGGTCTGCTGCCCGGCCAGGACCCCGGCCTGAATTGCGGCCCCCATGGCCACGATCAGCTCGGGGTTGATCTCGAAGGCCGGTTCCCGGCGCATTTCCTGGCGGATCAATTCAGAGATCAACGGTGTGCGGCTGGCCCCGCCCACCAGAATGACGCGGTCGACGGCGCCGGGCAGCAGGCTGGCATCGCGCAGGCAGTGATGCACGCAGTCCATGCTTTTGCGGACCAGCGGGCGGATCATCTCCTCGTAGTCGTGGCGCGCGATTTCCAGATCCAGGTGATGGTCCTGCCAGAGGTATTCCTCCCGGATGCGGGCGAAGGGAACGTCGGAGAGCTTGCGTTTGGCCGCCTCGACCGCCGCCCAGAGCCTGTTGCGGACCCGGGGCTCCTGCAGCAGGTCGACTTTTTTTTCTTCGCGGAACACCTCGGCGGCATGCGCTATCAGCAGATTGTCGAAGTCGTCCCCGCCGAGAGCGGTGTCGCCGTGACTGGCCTTGACCTCGACCACGCCCTTTTCGACAACCACCAGCGACACATCGAAGGTACCGCCCCCCAGGTCGTAGACCAGGATGGTCTGGTCCTCTTCCAGCCCGGCATCGTAGGCCAGGGCGGCGGCCGTGGGCTCGTTGATGATCCGCAGGACCTCAAGGCCCGCCAGCTGACCGGCGTTCTGGGTGGCCTTGCGCTGGGCGTCGTCGAAATAGGCCGGCACGGTGATCACGGCCTGGGTCACCGCCTCCCCCAGATGCGCTTCGGCAGCCTGCTTGAGTTTGCGCAGAATCAGGGCCGAAATCTCCTCCGGGCTGAAGTTTCGCTCCCCCAGGGTCACCGGCTCGTTTTTGCCCATCTTGCGCTTGATGGATAAAATGGTGTTCTCGGGGGCCAGCGCCATCTGGTTGCGCGCTGCGCGCCCCACAATCAGGGCCCCCTGGCTGTCCAGGCCGACACACGACGGCATGATCGGCTCCCCGTCCACCGGGACGACCTCGGGCTGGCCATCGCGCAGCACCGCCACCTCGGAATAGGTGGTGCCCAGATCGATTCCAACAATAGCGGCCATCAGCTTGTTTCCTTTCCCACGGCAATCTTGACTTCGGCAAACTTCAACACCCGCCCGCGGTAGCTGTAGCCACCGGAGAGTTGCGCCAACACCGTGTTGGCCGGCACAGAGGCGGTCTGCCGGACCGCAACGGCCTTCATCAGGGTGGGGTCGAACGCCCGGCCCTTGCAGGCGATCACGGTGACCCCCTGGTTTTGCAGGAGCTGCTGAAAATGATCGTTTAATATGTCAAAACCTTCCCGCAGGGCCGACCAAGCGGCCGACCAGCGGCGGGGAGGCGCAAACCAGCCGGTCGCCGGGGGGATCCGCAAGCGGTTCTGAATGCGCTCGAAACGCTCGAAGAGTTCCACCAGCGAGAGTAAAAGGGCGTGCAGGCCGGCGTCGTCCAGCCCGCCGCGCTCGCTGTCGATCTGAATCACACGCTGGTTCAGCTTCCGCAGCAGCTCCTCGAAGCCCGCCAGGGCCTCCCCGAAGCGGCCCAGAGACTCGTGGCTGCGCCGGGTCTGGTGGCGTACTTCGGTGCGCACCACGCACAAGGCCTCATAGAAAGCGTAAAGGTCCGGGCCGTCCTCGGCGGCGGGCAGGGCCGCCGACGGGTCGGCTTCCACCTCCTGCAGCCACTGCCGAAAATTCCGCTCCAGGGTGGCGCGCCAATCCGGGTCCGCGCCGGGGGGCCGGCCGTCCGCCGGCCCGCCGTCCGGTTCGCGAGCGAAATCCGCCGGCGCTTCAAAATCGTCCGTCATTGCATCGCCCTTTGGCGCAGAAACAGCTGCAAGGCCTCCGCGGTCAGCGGCCTACGGGCCTCGGGCGCGGCAAATCGGCGCTGCAGGACCTCGATGGGGGAGCGCAGGCCGGAATCGAGGTTGAAGAGCTGGTGGCGCAGCCGGGCGCCTTCATCCTTGAGAATCTGGTAGGCCTCGCTGACGGCGGCAAACCGCTGGGGGTGATGATCGGGCGGATAGCGGCGCACCAGTTCGAGGTAGGCGGTGCGGATGGCCGCATCATCGGCCTCGGGGGTCAGCCCCAGAATTTCGTATGGGTCCATGATGTCACACTCCAATCGTCTATTGGGGGAGGGGATCGGAACTCTGTCTGCCCATTGCGCTCACCCCGGGCCGCGCTCAAAAGAGATCCAGCTGCCGCGGCGGGGGCGGCAGTTTGCGCCGCGGCGACGGTTCCTCATCCTCCTCATCCTCCTCGCCCTCGTAGTCGTCATCCTCGTCGTCATCGGTGATATCCAGCCCGGGGAAATCTTTCCCGAAGCTTTCGAATATGCGGCGGGCCTCCTCGATGACCTTTTCCACCTTGCGGATTTGGGCGATCAGTTCGGTATCGCCCGCCTTTTCGGCCAGAGCCCGGACCACTTGCAAGTCCTTGCCGACCCGCGGGTTGGCGTGGGACAACCCGGGTTGGGTGCCGTAATCCAGCATAAAGCGGAACCAGCGGAACCAGGGGTCATCCGGGTGGCGGCCGAGGACCGCCTTCACCAGGGGCTCGACCCATGGGAGATGGGGCTTTTCGGCCGATAGGACAAACGCGACCACCGGCCGGGCCTGCTCCGGGAGCCACTCCAGGCGGGCCGCCTTGGCCAGCAGGCGCCCGAAAAGGGCCTCCTCGGCCGGGAGCCACTTCCGGCGCTTGGGCGGCAGGCGGCGAAAATACTCTAGAACCGCCACCATGGACAGCATTTTTTCCACCGTCAGACCCCGTTCGATGGCCCCGATGACCCGCCGCTGCCTTTCCTCGAGGCCTTCCGGCGGCTGACCATAGAGTACGCCCATCAGGAGCGCAAAATAATCCATTCGAAAGTCATCCGCGTTCAAGGCGGCGGCAGCGGCCATCTGCCGCGCGGCTTCGGCGGGGTCCCCGCCAATCTCGGCCATCACCGCCCAGCGGACATGCAGATAGCAGCGCCCCAGGTTGAAATCATCGGTCCGCTTGCTGGCGCGCGCCAGCGCCCTTTGCATCACTTCGCGGCACTGCGCCATGCGGTCCTTCTGGGCATAGCGCAGTCCGGCCTGGATGCAGGCGATCACAAACCCCTCGCGGGCCTGGGCGTCGATGGGGTCCAACGCCAGCGCCCGCTCCAGATAGCCCATGCCCTTGTTGAACGCGTCGCGCTCCAGGCAGCGGATGCCGGCCTTCAGCAACGCCGTCTTGTTGTCGGGAAAGCGTCGGATGATATCATCCAGGGTTCGGTTGACTTTGGATTTTTCAGCCGTCTTTTCATACAAGCCGAGCAGCGCGAAATACCCCTCGGGGTTGTCCGCATCCGCGTTAAGCGCCTGCTGATAGAACTGGGCGGCCAGCCGCGGGTTTCGCAGGCGGGTGCGTTTGGAACGCCGGCTTAAGAAGAAAAAGTCGAAGGGCGTCTCCTCCTCAACCTCCTGGGTGAAAAGATCCCCCAGATGCTGGTAGACAATCGCGGCCACCCGCGCCTGGTGGCCATGGCGCGCCTGGTAAGTGGTCAGGACGTCCTCCCAGGCCTCAACCAGATCGCTGTCGTCACACAAGTGCCGCTCCAGCCACAGGGCTTCGGCCCTGCATGCCAGCAGCTTTTCCACGGCGCCGGCTTGACGACGTTTTTGCGCACTGCGAAGGAGAAAATCGAGGTAGGCCTCCGCCTGCCGCTCGGGCAGGTCGATCCAGGCGCTGTAAAAAAACTGCGTCAGGTCCTGCTGCAAACCGGGCTGATCGGAGGGAAAATCGGCCAGATGGCGTTGAACGTGGCGCAAGGCATCGCGGTGGCGCCCGGTCTGCCAGAGGGTGTCGGCGCGTACGATCACGGATCCGACATCGCCGACGCCGGCCAGAAGGCAGGCCGCCTGGAGAACCGCCGGGTTTTTGGGGTTCGGCTCCTCTCCCGGCCCTTCTCCCAGCAGCAGCAGATAGGCGTCGGCGGCCTTGGCAGGCAGCGAACCGGCCGCCAGGCGGGCAAAGGCCTGGCGCGCCTTGGGGTCCTGGCCGGTGTGAAAGGCGCAGAGGCCTTTGATGAACCACTTCCAGTCGGCAAAGGGTGACCCCAGGCCCACAGGTCTGACCGCCTGCAGCGCGGCATCGAAATCCCCTCGGGAGACCAACCCCAGCGCCTGCCATACCCGCTGGCGGTCGGCCGCCAGTTGGGGGGGCAGCACCGGTTCGGGATCGCCCTCCTGGAAATCGAGCACCAGCGCGTCCACCGCGCGAGCCAGCTGCGGGTCGGTCAAGGCGGCGCCTTCGGCTATTTCGGCGGCAGCCAGTGATGCGGCCCGGACAAAGTCCCCCTGGTGCAAGGCCAGATGCATCAGGCTCGAGCGAATGGCGTCGGCCCCGACCTTGCGCTCCAGGCTCACCAAAAGGGCTTTGGCCTCCACCAGACAACCGTCCGCCATGAGCTGATCGAAGAGCCGCTGGGAGGCATCGACCCAGCGCCCCAGGTAGCAATCGGGATCGTCCTGGCACAGCTGTCTGAACAAGGTGCAGGCTTTCCGCAGCTGGCCCTGGGCCAGGGCGTTTTCGGCCAGCTGCACCATCTGCTCGGGGGACCTTTTCACGGCGGCGGTCAAAGACCGGGCGGATCTCTTTTTGCGCTTATTTTTTTTGGCCATTTCGATATCCTGCTCGGGTTTCGCCCGATATAGTAACATATGGTGGCTCTTGTCAAGTCAGGATACCACATTTTGTGTTCGGACCCAAATTTCCACTACCACACTACTAGTAGATCTGCACCGCCCGCTGCGGCCCACGCTGAAGGTGCTCCTTGTACCGCAATCCACCATGTCCCGGGATGACTTTTTGACAAACCCGCAACCCACCCGGGCGGAATTTTTTCCCGCGCTGTTGCAGCAAGAAAAAAAAGGCATTAGAATAAATTTTAACTATCCATGTGTATGAGAAAAGATCGAAATTTTTAACGCGGATATCTAAAAAGCTCAAGTTGCCTCCCGAGCCCAGGTTTTACAATCCAACCTGGTTTCAGATTTGGTTTCATTTTCGTTGCTTTCGGTGACACATATCCCGGCTTGCCGTTTCGTTCAAAAAACAAACTTAAGCTTTGTGGATAACCGCAATTTTTAATGTAAAAATCGGCTGCAAGGGGTTGCGGATGATTGCCTTTGACAAGGGCTAGAGATTTTCCCGAACCTGGCATTTTATGGTTACCTTTCCTTCTGCCGCATCCAGCCGGTGATCCTGCCATTCCGGCAGCGCCTTGAACCTTCATTTAAAGGAGACGGAAAATGAAAAAAATTGGGCTGGCATTTATCATCGCAGTGGCGTTGGGTGCATCATCGGTTTTCGCTGCAGCTGAGGTCGCGGACTACTCCGGAACCATCAACGTGTTCAAGGAGTCCCCGGCTGTGGCGAAGTTTTTCAAGAATTCATACGGCTACGCGGTCTTTCCGACCATTGGCAAGGCCGGCTTTGTTGTCGGCGGATCCTACGGCAAGGGCCAGGTCTACCGTGACGGCAAGGTTACCGGGAAGACTGCGGTGATGGAGGGCTCGATCGGGTTCCAGCTCGGCGGGGAGGCGTTCAGCCAGATCATCTTCTTTCAGGACAAGCGGGCCTACGACGAATTCACCACTGGCAATTTCGAGTTCGGCGCAACCGCCCAGGCGGTCGTCATAACGGCCGGCGCCCAGGCCAAGGCCGGAACCACCGGTACGAGCGCCGGCGCCAGTGCCGGCCCCAAGACCGGTGTCCAGGCTGAAACCGAATACGTCAAAGGAATGGCCACCTTCGTTCACAGCAAGGGCGGTCTGATGTACGAGGCCTCCATCGCTGGGCAGAAATTCACCTTCGAGCCGCTGTGATAAGCTTCCACCACCCTTGTGGCGAGCCAAGCCGACACGCATGTCGTTTTGCCTGACTCAATAAGGATTTGGAAATTGACGCTGGAAACCGCCACCAATCCCTTACCCAGGATGGCGGCTGCGGCCAGACTGGCAGCCGCCTTGCTGGCCTTTTCCTTGATTGTTGTATTGGCGGCAGGCTGTGCCAAGGCGCCGGTCTATACCCTGATGGAAACCCCGGCCATCTATCACAAAGCCGCCGTCGATCCGTTTGCCCACTTGGATCCCATCCTTCGCGGCACGGTAGTGTCGGTGTTTTATGCCACCAATCGTCAACCTCGGGATTCGGGCGCCGACGGTCTGCATTACGGAAACGCAAAGGGCAGCGTGGTCAACATGGGTATCGCCACCTTGCGCTTCGGAGATGAGAATTTCAGCTGGGAAGACCTCTATGCGGCGTCAATCGCTCCCCAGCGAGACTTTCCGGTTACGATTTCTTTATTGGATTGTGACCAGCTGGCCAGGTTGCCGGAGAATTTCCGGTCGGAGGCCCCCCAGGTGCTGACAGCCGAGCAGCAGGACTTCGCGGCGGCAATCAACATGGAACTGGCGGTGGCCCAGGACAAGGAGATCATGGTCTATGTGCATGGAACCAAGGTCGACTTTCTCAACGCGTTGGTCATAAGCGCGGAGGTCGACCATTTTGCCGGGCGTGATTTCGTCGGCATCGCCTTCGCCTGGCCATCCCACCAAAACATTCTCAACTACCTTTTGGGCCAGGATGTGGTTCGGGCCAAAGACTCCAGCCAGGCCCTGCGCGCCCTGCTGGAGTTTCTGGCTGCGCACACGACCGCAAAGCACATCAATTTGCTCTCATACAGCGCCGGGGCCCGGGTAGCATCCAAGGCCCTCTACGAGTTGCGTTCAGCCCATCCAACCCTCAGCGGGGATGATCTGCGACAGACTTTCCGCCTGGGCGCGGTGGTTTTTGCCGCCGCCGATGTTCCCCTCGAGACGTTTCATCAGCGGCTTCCCGCGGTCAGCGATTTGTCCCAACAGGTGGTGGTGACCGTCTCGGATCATGACCCCGCATTGCTCGCCGCGGAAAATTACATGGGCGGTGGTACCCGCATCGGCGTGGAGTCCGCGGGATTGTGGGAACTGGAACTGACCAAAGCCGAGAAGATCGCCAACTTCGAGGTGGTCGACCTCTCTTTGAGGCAAGAGGGGCGCGGCTTCGACATCATCGGTCACCACTACTGGTATCGCCACCCCTGGGCCAGCAGCGACATCGTTTTGCTCTTGCGTACCAATGCCCCGCCCTATCGCCGTGGTTTGAGCCCTGCAGAACTGGAGGGTGTTTTCTACATGTCCCCGGAATACCCCCAGAAAGTCCGGGAGGCCGTGCGCCGGGAACTGGGAGATAGCTGGTTGAAAGCCCCCAAAAGCCCCTGATCGATTGACCGCCAACAGTCCCGAGCCGGAGAGTTTCGCCCCATGCGCCCCATTGCACCCCATCAGCCGCCGGAGATCACCGCCTCCGGGATGAGGTAGAAATAGAAGTCGTTGACGCCGATCGACCAGGTGTCACCCTGCCGTTCGGATGAAACCCTGGCCTCGGGATCCGGGCTTGTTACCGTGCCGTCGGCGAATTTAAGGACGCGCAAGTCATCCTTGTGCAATGTGACGTCGAAGCCCGGTGACGCGAGATGCACCTCGGCGTGACCCGGGGCGCTGCGGATGACGCCGAACGAACATTGGGCCGAAGCTTTCGGATCCGTGCCGATGGAGCAGGGCACCATGCCGGTGGCGTTGTAAGGCGTTCCCGCAACTTTGGCATCCGCGCTGCCCGTAATGCCCACCGTCAGGGTGTAATTGGCGGTCTCGTTGCGGCGCGCGGCGCTGCGCATCAGGTAGACCCGCAGCGTGTATTCGCCGTCCACCGGCAGGGTTCCGCTCCAGTCGTTGCCCGACACTGATCCGTTGGCCAACGCGGCTTCCGAACCGGGCGGCAGCAAGTTGAAGTAGTTGCTCGCGTGGCTGGTTTTAAGCGCGACTTTCATGGTCTGGCCGGCTTTGGCGCGCAGCGTGTAATCGACGATCCGATCCCCGCTGATGGCTCCCTTGACCGTGGCCGAAGAAGCCCCCGACGCGAAGGTGATGGGGATGACCTCGATGTTTTGCGCGGCCACCGACATCGGGAACACGAAAAGAAGTACCCACCCCATCATGGGGGAAACACGATACGCTTTCATAATGGTTCTCCTTTCCACTGACGGCTTCTCGCCTCAACTACGGGCGGCATCCCTTTTTGTATATCCCCCTTTAGCGCTTTTTAGCCAAGGTTGACAAGGGCTGGAAAATTCCAGTGCATGCAGTCTTTCTGCAGAGGTTTTTGTCATGCCGGTTCACAATTCGGACATCGCGCGCATTTTCAACCAGATTGCAGACCTGCTCGAAATCAGCGGTGCCAACCCGTTCCGGGTGCGGGCTTACCGCCATGCCGCCCGTACCGTCGAGGACCAGCCCCAAAGCGTGGCGGTGATGATCGAGAAAGGCGAAGACCTTTCCGAACTCAGCGGCATCGGCAAGGTTCTGGCCGGCAAAATTACCGAAATCGTCGCGACCGGCAGCCTGAAAATGCTCGCGGATCTCGAGCAAGAGGTCCCGGAAGGCTTGTCGGAACTGATGAGGATCACCCAACTCGGACCGAAACGGGTGGCGGCCCTCTACAAAAAGCTGGGCATCAAAGACCTGGAGGATCTGGCCGAAGCGGCCCGGCAGGAGAATATCCGGGATCTGGATGGGTTCGGAAAAAAAACCGAGGAACATATCCTCAAGGAGCTCCACCGCCGAAAAGGGGCCGAGAAACGGACCAAACTCGCGGAAGCGGAGCAGGTGGTGGACTCCTTGAAATCCTTTCTGGAAGGAATCGAGGGCGTCAACCGGGTGACGGTGGCCGGCAGCTACCGGCGTCGGAAGGAAACCGTGGGTGACCTGGATATCCTGCTAACGTGTAAAAAAGACAGCCCGGTAATGGACCGTTTCACCGGCTTCGAAGACGTGGCCGAGGTGATCGCCAATGGCAAAACCAAATCAACGGTGCGGCTGCAAAGCGGGCTCCAGGTGGATCTGCGGGTGGTGCCGGAAGTCAGTTACGGCGCCGCCCTCCACTACTTCACCGGCTCCAAAGAACACAATATCGCCATCCGCAAGATCGCCGTCAAAAAGGATCTCAAAATCAACGAATACGGGGTTTTCCAGGGCCATGACGGGGACGGTGAGCGCATTGCCGGGGCCAGTGAGGAGGAGGTCTACGCTGCCGTGGACCTCCCCTACATCGCTCCGGAACTGCGGGAGAATCGCGGCGAGATCGAGGCGGCGCAGAAAAGCAAGCTACCCCATCTCATCCTCCGGGAGGACATCCGCGGCGATCTGCACGCGCACACCCATGCCACCGACGGGCATTCTTCCCTCAGGGAGATGGTGGCGGCGGCGCGGGACCTCGGCTACAGCTATCTGGCCATCACCGAACACAGCCAGGCGCTGCGTGTCGCCAGAGGATTCGACTGCAAACAGCTGGAACGGCAGATCGAGGAGATCGACAAACTCAGCGGCGAATATCCGGGATTTCGCATTCTCAAAGGAATCGAGGTGGATATCCTCGCAGACGGCTCCCTGGACCTGCCGGATGCGGTTCTTGGAAAGCTCGATCTGGCGGTCTGCTCGGTCCATTCCAAATTCAACCTCTCCAGCGAGAAACAGACGAAACGCATCATTCGCGCCATGGACAATCCCCATTTCAACATTCTCGGCCATCCCACCGGCCGTCTCATCAACGAACGCGAGGCCTACGGGGTGGACATGGAGAAGATCATGAAGGCGGCCATGGAAAGAGGCTGCATCCTTGAACTCAACGCCCATCCCGACCGCCTCGATCTGAACGATCATCACTGCCGCATGGCGCGGGACATGAGGTTGAAGGTGGCGATCTCCACGGATGCCCACAGCACCAAGGCATTGGGGAACATGAAATACGGCATCTACCAAGCCCGCCGCGGCTGGTTGACCAAGGACGACGTCGTCAACACCCACCCGGTGGCAGAGTTGCTGAAACTCTTGAAAAGGAAATAGGAAGTTGCTGCACATTGCAATATCTAAAGTAAAGGACGTTGTTGACAAAGGGTACTAATTCATCAGACGGAGAATTTGCGCGACCCCCGAGGTGGCCACTCCAAGTCTGTGGGCAGCTTCGGCACGGGTGAGGCCAAACTCCAGAACGAGAAGATGGGCCAATTCCCGCCGAAGCCCGGGCAGCACCCCAACCCGGCTGCCAGATCGAAGGGCCTCGATGCTGATTCCAGCATTTTTGCAGGCATCTTGGATGTGATATGCGTCCATTGCTTTATAAGTTTGATTGCTCCTCCCCCACATTCACTATACCACTTCTGGTCGCACCCAAATGGCAGACTTATAAATGAATGGACGTTATATATTGAAATAGTTAGAGAATACACCTCCGAGAGTAGTAAAAAGAAAAGTAATTATCGCCTTGAAAAGAAAATAGCCTCCAGGTAGCACAAAGGTGGGAAACCTTCAACACGCGCTACAAGGAGGCTATCATGGGTAACGAGGAAGCTAACAGGTATGAGGCGTTCTGTCAATTTCGCACCACCGTTCGCGGCTGCAGGGATTATCTGCTCGTGGGCATCGATGTGGCCAAGGAGCGCCACCATGCCTTCTTCGGCACCGCCACCGGCAAGACGCTGCTAAAGCGTTTGATCTTTGACAACGACAATAAGGGTTTCGAGCAACTCCTCGAGCGCTGCCAGCAGCTGATGGTGGCCCATTGCTGCAAGAGGGTCGCCTTTGGGTTGGAGCCCACCGGCAATTACCACAAGCCGCTGGCCCATTGGCTGCTGGAGCAAGGACAACTCCTGGTGCTGGTCTCCAACAAGGCCATTGCCGACAATCGCGAGAGCCTCGATGGGCGCTGGGACAAGCACGATACCAAGGACAGCGCCAATGTGGCCGATCTGATGGCCCAGGG